>CANKZL010000007.1 GCA_947488385.1 Acidimicrobiaceae bacterium
CAACCTTTTGACCGACAAACCCGCACGCTATGATGGCTTGTCAGTAAGGGCGTGTAGCTCAGTTGGTAGAGCGCCACCTCGACATGGTGGAGGTCCCGGGTTCAAGCCCCGTCGCGCCCACAAATTATTTTTTCTCGGCGATTGCTTGCGATTCTCGTACCGCGCCTTTGAAAATGCCTTTACTCATTAATGAGAGTTCACTCTTGCGGCGAAGTTCGTAAATTGTCGCTCGGTTTGCGTGAATTGATTTGCTGTCGGGCTCTGCCCAGCCTGCGAAGTCGGCGAGATGGCATGCCAAGCGAAGATCGGCGCTGTCGCGAGTCTCGGCAAGTTCGAGCGCACGTTTCATCAGGTTGTCTGCACCACCAGAAAGTCTGGCGAGCTCAAGGGCGACTTGACTGTCTGGCGCGGGCTTGAGACGCGACGGTGCTCCGTCCCACCAACCGCCATACAGTCGCCAAATATTTCTGACGACGAATTCTGGTTCGTCATAAAGCGGTCGCATATATGGTTTGTCTAAAATTTGTTGCGGCACTTTGACCGTGTGAATGATCGTGTCGAGTGTTTCGCCAGCATTCATCATTTCGATGACCTGGGTTACAAGACTTTCTAAAGATGTCGCGATGTCATCGAGCACGGTGGCGATGCGTGCTTTGCCTTCAATTGGTAGACCGTGTGCCGGCACCAGCAATTCTGGACCTTGAGCAATCATGCGGCGTAGTGCTTGGGCCCACTCGAAAGCGTAACGCTGAACTTTTTGCGGATTACCTGCGTTGGGGTAATTCCAAATTATAAAGTCGCCCGCAAATAGCCATTTTTTTTCTGGCAGCCACGCCCACAGGTGGTCGTCGGTTTCGCCTCGCGCGTGATGCAACTCGATTGAAGTTGTGCCGGCTGTGAACTTATGCGTCTCGCGAAAAGTTTCATCGGGTCGCATCGTGGATCGCGGCAAAAAACGCTGTAAATTTTCGCCGATATTCAAACCCATATCACTGCGAATGCCACCAAATTGGCGTTGGTTGATTCGAATATTCCAATCGCTTGTCTGGGTATAGCGATCAATTCGTGTGTTGACGTTTTCGTGGCCAATGACGTGAGGTTTTGGATGATTGCGTTCGGTTGCGTCTGCGGCGAATGCGAAGCTTCCGCCGATGTGGTCGACGTGGCCATGTGTGTAAATGAGATTCGAAATTGGTGCCGTGCTCCACGAGCGAATTGATTTGACGACGTCTTTGCCGCTGCCCGCGCCCGAAGCATCAAAACACATCAAACCATCGCCAGTGTTAAACACCGCGCAGTGACTGAAACTTTCGACAAAGGCCAGACCATCTGCAAGTTCACTGATTTCGTTGGTGACTCGGTTTACTGGTTCAGAGACGACCCCAGTCTCAAGAACGCGTGCCGACAACTCAAGTGGATGCGTACCCATATGCCGAGGTTAAACGATTTAAATTAACTTCTTAGAGTTTTGGTTCGCGGGGCAGACCGAGAGTGCGCTCGCCGAGAATATTGCGCATCACGTTCGACGTGCCGCCCATGATCGTGTAAGCCGACGCGTAGGCGAGACCCTGAGTTATGTCGTCCCAAAGCAGAGCGCGAGCGCCGAAAACTTTGTTCACGAATTGTGCAACTCGCCACTCGTGCTCGGTGCAAAAGCATTTTGTCGCGGCCGAAAAACCACCTGGGGCTTGGTGTAAAACTTCGCGAATCACCAAGATTCGCCCAATGTGATAGCCGGTTTCGATCGCAGCGATTTCTTGGCGCACAATTAGATCTTTGCGATCGGCGAGTTCGAGCGCCATTTTGTAGAGCGCGTGATTTGAGACAAGGCGATCGATACCGCCGCGTTCAAATTCGAGTTGACGCATCGTTTGCTTGAATGCACCACCGAGCACACCAACCAGATTTGATGCAGGTACTCGCACGTCGGTATAGAAAACTTCGCAGAAATGACTATTTGTGGTCATGTCTTTAATCGTGCGGACTTCGATGCCCGGCGTATTCATTGGCACGATAATTTCGCTGATTCCTTCGTGGGCCGAACCTTCATTACTGGTTCGGCAAATCAAATAGCAATAGTCAGCATGTTCACCGAAGCTTGTCCAGATTTTTTGGCCATTGATCACGAATTCATCACCGTCGCGTTGGGCAAAAGTCTTGAGCGAGGCCAGGTCGCTACCTGAATTCGGTTCGCTCATGCCGATGCACCAAGTTGTTTCACCTGAGAGCATGCTTGGCAAAAAAGTATCTTGTTGGTTCTTTGTGCCGTAACTAATGAGTGCCGGGCCCATCTGACGGTCGGCGAACCACGAAGCAGCAATTGGTGCGCCAGCGCTGATCATTTCTTCGCCGACGATGAGTCGCTCGATTGCTGGTCGTCCACCGCCACCAAATTCGGTTGGCCATGTCATGCCTATCCAACCATGTTTGGCAAGTTCGCGGGAGAATTCACGCGAGTAGCCGTTCATCCAAGTGTCATTGAAGCGACCGTACTTCTTTACCGCTTCGTTGGCGACGCAACGGGCGCGCTCGCGCAAAGCAATTTGTTCAGAAGACCAAGAGAAATCCACAAAGATGTACGATACAAGTAACTTATTAACGAAGACGAGATGAACTTGGTGGAGTTTGATGGCCAGCAAAATTAAAGTAGCAAATCCAGTTGTAGATATTGATGGCGACGAGATGACCAGAATCATCTGGAAGTTCATTAAAGACCGACTGATCTTGCCTTATCTAGATATAAACATCGACTACTACGACTTGGGCGTCGAGAACCGAGACGCGACGAGTGACCAAGTCACGATTGATGCAGCGAATGCAATTTTGAAGCATGGCGTGGGCGTGAAGTGCGCGACAATTACGCCAGATGAGGCGCGAGTCAAAGAGTTCAACTTGAAGCAGATGTGGAAGTCTCCAAACGGAACTATTCGCAACATTTTGGATGGCGTCGTGTTTCGCGAGCCAATTATCTGCAAGAACATTCCGAAACTTGTGCCGCACTGGAGCAAGCCGATTGTGATTGGGCGACACGCTCATGGCGACCAATACAAGGCGACTGACTTCAAGGTGCCTGGTGCCGGAACTGTGACGATGACGTATGTGCCGCAAGACGGCAGCAAGCCAGTCGAAATGAAAGTCGCAGACTTCAAAGCGGCTGGTGTCGTGATGGGTATGTATAACTTTGACGAATCGATTCGTAGTTTTGCCAGAGCGTCGTTTAACTACGGTTTGCAACGCAACTATCCGGTCTTTTTGAGCACCAAGAACACAATTCTCAAGGCCTACGACGGAAGATTCAAAGACATCTTTCAAGAAGTCTTCAACGCCGAGTTCAAAGCCGAGTTTGAAAAACGCAAACTGACCTATGAGCATCGGTTGATTGACGACATGGTGGCCTGCATGATGCGTTGGGAGGGCGGTTATGTGTGGGCGTGCAAGAACTATGACGGCGATGTGCAGTCAGACATTGTCGCCCAAGGTTTTGGCTCGTTGGGTTTAATGACATCTGTATTGACCACACCCGATGGCCGAGTGCTTGAGTCAGAAGCCGCACACGGCACAGTGACGCGTCACTATCGCGACCACCAAAAGGGTCTTGAGACGTCGACGAATTCAATTGCGTCAATTTTTGCGTGGACACGTGGTTTGATTCATCGCGGCAAACTTGACAACACGCCAGCTGTGATCGAGTTCGCCGAGAAACTTGAGCAGACATGCATTGAAACAGTCGAAGGAGGCGAGATGACCAAAGACCTGGCCGCACTCGTTTCAAAAGATCAACCATGGCTGACCACACAGCAATTTTTGGCAGCGGTAGATCGTCGATTAATTGAGAAGATGTCGAAAAAATAAATGCGCGCAGTCGTCATCACGAAGCACGGTGACCCGAGTGTGCTCGATGTCGTTGAAGTAGACAAACCAAAACCAACTTCGACTGAAATTTTGGTCAAAGTAAAAGCGACATCGTTGAATCGCGCCGACCTGATGCAGCGAATGGGTTTCTATCCCGATCCGTTTCCGGGTGCTTACGACATTCCTGGTCTCGAATTTTCAGGCACAGTCGAGGCGTGTGGTGCTGAAGTCAAAACTTGGCAACCTGGCGACGAAGTCATGGGCATTGTCAGCGGCGGCGCGTATGCCGAATATTTGGTCGTGCCTGAGATGCAGGCGATGAGGGTGCCAAAAAATGTGGCACTAGAAAACGCTGCGGCGATACCTGAAGTATTCATCACCGCATGGGACGCGCTCGTGTGTCAGGCAAATCTGCAACCTGGTGGCTGGGCTCTCGTGCACGCCGGCGCTTCAGGCGTGGGCACCGCGGCGATTCAGATCTGCAAAGCGATCGGAGCAAAAATTATCGTTACTTGTTCGGCCGGAAAGCGTGATGCATGCTTGGCACTCGGCGCCGACTTGGCGATTGACTACAAAACAGATGACTTCGTCGCTTTGAGCATGCGCGCCACCAACAATGCAGGCGTCAACGCCGTGCTTGACGTGATTGGTGGAGAATATTTGAATCGCAACGTCGCAGCACTCGCGCTCAAAGGCACGATTGTGCAAGTTGGTTTAATGGGCGGTGGCTCAACGTCTTTCAATATTGGTGCGATGATGCCGAAGCGAGCACGCCTAATCAGTACGGTGCTGCGACCGCGGCCACTTGAAGAAAAAGTTGCAGTCACTCAACGATTTATCGGTGAAATGTTGCCGTTCTTTGAAATTGGCAAGATGCGACCAGTTATTGACTGCCGTTACGACCTAGCGCAGATAGCCGAAGCTCACCGCTATATGGAGAGCAACGCCAATACTGGAAAAATAGTTATCAACGTTTGTTGATTGCGACGTAGTCGCGCTGTTCAACGCCCGTGTACCACTGACGTGGGCGGCTGATCTTTTGAGCGTCGTCTTTCAATAGTTCGTTGTAGTGGCTCAGCCAGCCGACAGTGCGCGGAATTGCAAACAAAACCGTGAACATGTCAATCGGGAAGCCGAGTGCTTGATAAATGAGACCTGAGTAAAAGTCAACATTTGGATACAGCTTGCGCGAAATGAAGTAGTCGTCGTTGAGGGCGACCTCTTCAAGTTTGAGAGCGATATCAAGAAGCGGATTCTTGCCCGTTACCTCGAAGACGTCGTAAGCGGCTTTTTTGATGATTGCTGCTCGTGGGTCGTAGTTCTTGTAGACGCGATGACCGAAACCTTGCAGTCGACCTTGGCCAGCTTTGACCGACTTGATAAATGACTCGACATTTTCAAGGCTGCCAATTTCGGTGAGCATGTTGATCGCAGCTTCGTTGGCGCCACCATGCAGCGGACCATAAAGCGCAGAAGACGCTGCCGACATTGCACTGAACGGATCGGCATGTGAAGAAGCAACGACGCGCATTGCGGTAGTGCCACAGTTTTGTTCGTGATCTGCGTGCAACATGAAGAGTAAGTCCATGGCGCGAGTCAAGCGTGGGTCAACTGTGTGGTCGTCGCCGAGGCGAAACATCATGTTCAAGAAATTTTCTGGGTAACTCATCGAGTTGTTTGGCGAGACAAACGGCAAACCCGAGCTAAATCGATAACACATTGCGGCGATTGTCGGAACTTTGGCGATCAATCTCAGCACTTGTTTTTCGAGAGAGCCAGCAGTGAAAATGTCTTTCGACTCTGGATAGAAAGTGCCGAGTGCGGCGATGGCCGAAACGAACATGCCCATTGGGTGTGCGTCGTAGTGGAAGCCGTCAACAAAGCGCTTGCGCATGTTTTCGTGAATCATCGTGTGATGAGTGACGTCGTAGTTCCACTTTTTGAGTTGCTCGGCGTTTGGAAGTTCGCCGTTCAACAACAAATATGCAACTTCTAGGTATGTCGATTTTTCGGCCAACTGCTCAATTGGATATCCGCGGTAGCGCAAGATGCCGGCTTCACCATCGATGTAAGTAATCGATGAGGCGCAGGCTGCGGTGGACAAAAATGCTGGGTCATACATTCGCAAATCAGGATCAAGTTCGCGCAATGCAGTTGACGGGAAAACTCCGTCTCGAATCGGAACAGTAACTTTTTTACCAGTCCGGTCATCAATAATGGTGATTGTTTCAGCCACTGTGGTGTCCTTTTTATGTTGTGGGAGCTTCCAGTCCCACTTTCAATCTAGTCGCAGGACTAGTTATTGAGACTGTTATAGCGGCGTGTTGTCGTGTTTACGTTGCTGTAACTTCTCACGCTTGTCGCTGAGCATTGCAAAAGCCGATGCGATTTCGCGTCGACTTTCGGCTGGGTCAATGACGCTGTCGACGTAGCCGCGCTCGGCCGCGACGTAAGGGTTCAACAGTCGCTCGACGTAGTCACGTTCGAATTCTTCGCGTTCTTCGGGCGTTGCGCGACGTTGCAAGATCGCGGCGGCTTGCCCGGCGCCCATCACCGCAAGTTCAGCAGTCGGCCATGCCAAACAAATGTCGTTACCCATTTCTTTTGAATCCATAACGATGTATGCGCCGCCATAGCTCTTGCGCAAGATGACACACACACGTGGCACGGTCGCACGCCCGTATGCAAACACAAGTTGAGCACCATGTCGGATCATTCCGCGCCATTCAAGATCTTTGCCCGGATAAAAACCCGGCGTATCGACGAGAGTCAAGATTGGAATATTAAATGCATCACAAAACGAAACGAAGCGCGCTGCTTTTTGTGAGGCCGGAATATCAAGCGTGCCGGCCAAGTTCATTGGCTGATTAGCAACGACACCCACGCTTTGCGAGCCGATAGTGATGAAGCCAGTGACGATGTTGCCAGCCCAGCGTTCGCGTAGCTCGAGCATGTAGCCATCATCGGCAATCGAACGAATCACTGCTTTGACGTCGTAAGCGCCGGTTGCCGAATCTGGGATCAACTCACCGGCTTCGGGAGTGAAACGATCAATCGTGTCTGCGGTCGATGCAGATGCAGTGATCTCGTTTACGTTGTCTGGCAAAAACGAAAGTACGTGTTCAACTTCGGCGATTGCCGATTCGCGATCGGCAACGACGATGTGCGCGACGCCGCTTTGTTTCGCGTGAATATCTGAGCCACCAAGTTCATCGTTGCTGATAACGACACCAGTAAATTCGGCGACCATTGTCGGGCCAGTTACAAATGCGTAAGCGTCACTGGTCATGATCACAATGTCGCTCAAACCGATGAGCAATGCAGGCCCTGAAACTGCAGGACCAGTAACAACTGTAAAAATTGGAACATAGCCAGAGCACTTGGCGATTGCTTTGGCTGCGAGACCCCAGCCATGCAAAGCGGCGACGCCCTCAACAATGTCGGCACCAGAACTGCCGATCGTCATTACAAGTGGCAGACCTTTTTCGCGGGCGGTGTCAGCAGCGTGGGCGATTACTCCTGAAGCTTCGGCAGATAGCGCACCGCGACGGACTGTTTCATCGACTTCAACCCACACGACACGGCGTGAAATGTTTTCGAGCCACCGCACTTCGGCGGCTGCAGCGCCTTTTACTGCGCGCTGAAGATGGACCGTCACGCTGTCAAGGATACTTACGACGGGCGTTTGAGGGGGAATGCGCCTTTGCCAATGTGTACACCTGGTTGGCGATCGCCCGTGCGTTCAATGACTTCGCGAATCATCGCCGCCACGGCGCTAGTTGATTTGTTTGGCAACGGTCTTCCCCTTTGCACGAGGCCGACAACGCGTCGTGGAAGTTCGGGAATCTCAATGCGTTTGAATTCGCCTTTGATCCACCCTGGTGCAGCAGTTGCCGGAACGACCGCAGCACCAAAACCTTCGAAAGCCAATGAAGTCAGAAGTCGCACGCCATCAATTTCGGCTTGTGGAGTTAGAACTAGACGTTGCGTGCCAGCCGCACGATCTAAAATTTTGCGCAGCGAGTTATTCTTTGGCGGCAACAGCAGCGGGCGAGATGCGAGTTCTTGAATTGTTATTTTTTCAAGTTTTGACCACTCGTGTTTTGCATGAACTAAAAGCACTAAGTCTTCAGCAAAGAGTGGTGTCGCTTGCAAATTGTCATCTTCAATTGGAAGGTGGACGATGCCGGCACTCAACGATCCGCTAGTGAGACGGGGGATCAAGTTGAGTGTGCTGCCCTCAACGATCGTGACGCGAATTTTTGGAAACTTCGAAGTTAGTTCGGGTAATAGTTTTGGCATCAACCAACGCGCCGTTGTGCCGATGCATCCCAAGACGGTTTCGCCCTCGACGTCAGCATCCTTCGAATTGACATCAGCGGCAATGTCTTGAACTTGGTTCAGCACGCGGCGGGCACGCTCGACAACCAGCTCGCCGTCTTCGGTGAGTCGGCCAGACGAACGATCGACCAGCGAGGTTGTGAGTTCTTTTTCTAGGCGCGAGATGTGGGCAGAAACGTTGCTTTGCACCGTGGATAGAGCTCGGGCGGCGCCGGAGAAAGACCCGTGGTCAGAAATAGCGATGAGAATCTCGAGTTGGCGGAGCTCCATATCACTAAAAATGATAGGGGATATCTCGTCGTTCGCCTTGAGATATGGGTAGGCGATAGAGCATAATTAAGACATACGAGATAAGACCTCCCCCAAGGCTTATCGAGAACGAGCTAAAGCAGCTCCCCCAGTTGCTTTAGTTTCAGGTTGAGAGGCCCCGCCAAAAGCGGGGCCTTTCCCATTTAGCGCTAAAAGAAATTGATTAGCTGACGAGGCCCTGAATTATTTTTTAGACTTCAAAACTTTCTGTCGCACCACGTTTAGTGCGCTGCCGGCTTTGAACCACTTGACTTGTTCGTCAGAAAAAGTGTGCAGAGCTTTAATTTCGATTTCGATCTCGCCGCGTTTGTGAATGATGCAACGCACTGGCTGATCTGGAACCGGTGGCATACCGCGAACACTAATTGTGTCTTTCTCGTCGATCTTGTCGTAGTCGTCGGGGTTGGCAAAAGTGAGTGGCAACACACCCTGCTTTTTTAAGTTTGTTTCATGGATGCGTGCGAACGAGCGCGCGAAAATAACACGAGCACCGCGGTAGCGAGGCTCCATTGCGGCGTGCTCGCGTGACGAGCCTTCGCCATAATTTTGATCACCGATTGCGCACCATTGCAATTGCATCTTGCTGTAGTTCTTGGCGATCTCTGGGTATGTACGCGTCTTGTAGTCAGACCTGTCAAGACCTTCGCCGACCGCGCCAGTAAACGCATTGACCGCACCAATAAATAAATTGCCTGAGATGTTTTCGAGGTGGCCTCTGAACTTCAACCACTTGCCGGCAGCAGAAATATGGTCTGTTGTGCATTTGCCTTTGGCTTTCATCAGAATCGGCATAAAAATAAAGTCGTTGCCGTCCCACTTTTCAAACGGCTCAAGCAACTGCAATCGCTCACTTGTGGGATCAACCACAATTTCGATTGACGAACCATCTGCTGGTGGTGCAACGAATGTTTCGGCACCCGGGTCATAGCCATCTTTTGGCAGCACTTCGCCGAGTGGCTGGGCTAATGAAACTTTCGAACCGTCTGGTGCAGTGATCGTGTCGGTGATTGGGTCGAAGTCGAGGCGACCGGCAAGTGCCAACGCAATGACAGTGTCGGGGCTGGTTACAAAACTGAGAGTGTTTGCCGAACCGTCGTTTCGTTTTGGAAAGTTACGGTTGAACGAACTGACGATCGTGTTCGTCTTGTCGGTAATTTCTTTTGAGCGGTCCCACTGACCGATGCACGGACCACAAGCATTTGCCAACACGGTTGCGCCAATCGCTTCGAGATCTGCAAGCAGACCATCGCGCTCAATTGTTGCCCGAATTTGTTCAGAGCCAGGCGTGATTAGTAATTCTGTTTTTGCTTTGAGACCCTTTGAAGCAGCAAATCGCGCAACGCTTGCCGCGCGGGTGATGTCTTCGTATGAACTGTTCGTGCAACTGCCGATCAGCGCCGATGAAATTTCAAGTGGCCATTTATTTTCGGCAGCCGCTTTGGCGACACCGGCACCAACGCGGTGGGCGAGATCTGGCGTGTGCGGACCATTAATCAATGGTGTGAGTGTTGATAGATCAATCTCGATCGTCTTGTCGTATAAGGCGCCTTCGTCGGGGCGAAGATGTTCGGCAACTTCGTTGGCGGCGACGGCAATTTCGTTGCGTCCGGTTGCCCGCAAATAATTTGCCATCTGCTCGTCGTAACCAAACACTGAACAAGTCGCACCGATTTCGGCACCCATGTTGCAGATAGTTGCTTTACCTGTTGCTGAAATCGTGTCGGCACCTTCTCCGAAATATTCGATCACAGCACCAGTGCCACCTTCGACGGTGAGGATGCGCGCGACTTCAAGAATTACATCTTTCGGACTTGACCAACCCGAAAGAGAGCCTGTGAGTTTCACGCCGATAACTTTTGGCCAGCGAACATTGAACGGAAAGCCGGTCATCACGTCGACTGCATCTGCGCCACCAACACCGATTGCAACCATGCCGAGGCCACCGGCGTTTGGTGTGTGACTGTCGGTGCCGATCATCATTCCGCCTGGGAATGCGTAGTGCTCGAGAACAACCTGGTGAATGATGCCGCTGCCTGGGCCCCAAAAACCAATGCCGTATTTCGCCGAGACCGATCGCAAAAAGTCGTAGACCTCTTTATTGGTGTCGATTGCGACACCCATGTCGATGCGTGCGCCAGCTTTGGCCAAGATCAAGTGATCGCAATGCACAGTGGACGGCACAGCAGTGGTCGGTAAGCCCGCAGTCATGAATTGAAGCAACGCCATTTGCGCGGTTGCGTCTTGCATTGCAACCCGGTCTGGAGCGAAGTCGGCGTAACTTCGTGAACGCTCTAGTTCTTGTTTGGCTGGCTTCGTTAAGTGATTGATCAAAATCTTTTCGGTCAACGTGAGTGGGCGACCAAGTCGCTTGCGGCCGAGGGCGACATTCTTTTTTAACTTTGAGTAAACACCGTTAACAAGTTCGATTGGGGTTCCTGCACTTGAAGTCATCTGTATTGGGGGCTTTCGTTGCTCAAGACTTAAATTTTACCATTTGTCCCAGTGAAGAACTTTTTCAAGCGGCAAACGTTTGGCCGGTTTGAAATCGGTTCCGACTGTGTAAGCAATTGGAAAGAGTCCGCCTTGAGTAATTTTCTCGTGCGGAATGCCCAATATTTCGGCGGCTTTTTTCTCACCGTCGAGAATGAGGTGAATTGTTGTCCATGCCGAGCCCATGCCGCGACTGCGCAGCGCCAACATGAAACTCCAGACTGCAGGCAAGAGCGAACCCCAGCCGCCGGCGCCCGTGGCAACATCGACGTTTTCAAGCCGACCTTCAATGCAAGGGATCATCATCAGCGGTGCGCGATGAAACTCTTCGGCAAGAAACATCGCCGAGTCGCGAACTTTTGGCATTTGTTCAATACGTTGGTCGCCGTCGGCATATTTACGACCAGGCAGGCTGGCGTAAAGCATGAAGTTGGCTTTGTAAATTTCTGCGAGTGCTTTACGTTTCGCGGCATCTTCGACCACGATCCAATGCCAACCTTGCGAGTTGCTGCCGGTTGGTGCTTGAAGTGCAATGTTTAGGCATTCTTCAACGATTTCGCGTTCGACTGGTCGGTCAAAGTCAAGGCGTTTGCGCACGCTGCGAGTTGTGGATAGGACTTCGTCGCTGGTCAAGTTGAGTTTCATGCCTTCAAGTGTGCCATGCCACGATAGAGATGAGAGACTTGTCTCAATAAAAATAGCGATTAATAAAACGCACGGATTGGGGTCAAAATGTCGTCAGCAGAAACCAAGAATTACAACGATCGTGTCAAGGTTTCGATTGAAGGTGGCATTGCCGACGTCAGGCTTGATCGTGCCGACAAGCGCAACGCACTTGACCCAGCGATGTTTGATGCGATAGCTCGGGCTGGCAAAGACTTAATTTCAAACAAAGAAATTCGGGCTGTCGTTCTTTCGGGTAGCGGTGCATCATTTTGTGCGGGCCTCGACTTTGCAAGTTTTCAGTCAATGGCAGACGGCGGTTCATCTAACCCTGACACGAAAAAGAACTCAGGTGAAAATGCCGGAGCGATGCAACCAGGCGCAATTACGCATCTGGCGCAGCAAATTTGTTGGGTGTGGCAAGAAGTGCCCGTGCCAGTGATTGCAGCAATTCAAGGTCACGCACTCGGTGGAGGAATGCAACTTGCACTTGGTACCGATATTCGCATCGCACACCCTGACACACAGTTTGCGATGCGTGAAGTGCACTGGGGTTTGATTCCTGATATGACGGGCACGTTGATGTTGTCGCGTCTGGTTCGCGATGACGTGGCCAAAGATTTAGTTTTTAGTGCGCGCGTTATTTCTGGCACTGAAGCACATCAACTTGGAGTTGTGACTCGTTTAACAGACAGTCCGCTAGAAGTCGCAATGCAGATTGCCAGCGAGATCGCCGAACGCAGCCCAGATGCGGTGCGAGGTGCAAAAGCCCTGATAAACAGGCTCTCAAACGCTGGCGCGGCCGAACACTTCGAAGAAGAACGAAGGATCATTTATTCGTTGATCGGTAAGCCAAATCAGGTTGAGGCCGTGATGTCGAATTTTGAAAAAAGGCCAGCCAGTTTCGTTTCGCCAACTGCCTAGACTTTATTTCTCGGGCCAGCGTCGTCTCGTTGAACTAGCCAAAAGGTGGCTTGTTCGTTGAGCATTCAGGGACGACAACTTTGCAAGATTTACCAAAAGCAATCGGTCTTTACGACCCACGATTTGAGCACGACGCTTGTGGCGTTTCGTTCGTCGTTGATATGCGTGGTCGGGCAAGCCATGAGATTGTTGCAACTGGTCTCGGTGCGCTTTGCAGTATGGAGCATCGCGGTGCGACTGGTGCTGAAACACAAACAGGTGATGGCGCCGGTGTGTTGCTGCAGATACCGCACAAGTTTTTTTCTGCGGTAACTAATTTCAATCTCCCTGAAGTCGGAAGCTACGGCGTCGGTCTTGCATTTTTGCCGCGTGACCAAGAGTTGTCGAGCAAGGCTCGAGCGCAAATTGAAGACTTAGCAACCCAACAGAATTTGCGAACTCTCGGTTGGCGAGAAGTGCCGGTCGACCCTTCGTGTTTGGGGGCAAGCGCGCTACGTGTGATGCCAACTTTCATGCAATTTTTTGTGGATGATCCGAGTGGCGCGAAGTTAATCGAATTAGACCGCAAACTTTTTATTTTGCGAAAGAGAATTGAACATGAACTCGCAGATGAGCTGAAGACCTATTTTCCGTCTCTCTCGTCGCGCACTTTCATTTATAAAGGAATGTTGACAACTCCAGAGTTGCAGATGTTTTTTACTGATCTCAGCGACGAAAGAGTTGAGTCGGCGTTGGTTTTGGTTCACAGTCGGTTTTCGACGAACACGTTTCCGTCTTGGCCGCTGGCTCACCCGTATCGTTACATCGCACACAACGGCGAAATTAACACCGTGCAGGGAAACCGAAACTGGATGCGAACGCGAGAGTCGTTGTTGGCGAGCAAGTTGATCCCCGAACTTGAAAAAGCGTTTCCGATTTGCACGGTGGGTGGTTCAGACTCGGCAAGTTTCGACGAAGTGCTCGAACTTTTACATCTGTCTGGCAGAAGTTTGCCCCACGCGATGTTGATGATGATTCCCGAAGCATGGGAAAACTCGACGACGATGTCGGCAACCAAGCGGGCGTTTTATCAATATCACGGCTCGCTGATTGAGCCGTGGGATGGACCAGCCAGCGTCGCTTTCACCGACGGCACGGTCATTGGTGCAGTTCTAGACCGAAACGGTTTGCGTCCGAGTCGATATTGGGTGACCGATGATGATCGCGTAATCATGGCTAGCGAAGTTGGCGTCGTAGATATTGACCCGAGCAAGATCGTGATGAAGGGTCGCTTGCAACCAGGGCGAATGTTGTTGGTTGACACGGCACAAGGGCGCATTATTGATGACGCCGAGATCAAAGAATCTCTGGCTGCACAAGAGCCGTATGCGCAGTGGCTTGAAGATGGCCAAGTTGAGTTGGCAAAACTTGCAGACCGCGAGCATGTTGTATTCAGTCACGAGAGCGTTTTGCGTCGTCAGCAAATGTTCGGCTACACGCACGAAGAACTCAAATTAATTTTGGCACCGACTGCGATTACGACTTCTGAGCCGATTGGTTCAATGGGCACCGACACTCCGATTGCGGTTTTGTCGCAGCGACCAAGATTGCTGTTCGACTATTTTTCGCAAATGTTCGCCCAAGTTACGAACCCGCCACTTGATGCGATTCGCGAAGAGATTGTTACGTCGGTGGGTTCAACTTGTGGACCCGAGGGCAACTTGCTTTTGGCAACTGCCGAAAACTGCAAGCAACTCGTTTTGCCGTTTCCGATTATCGACAACGATGAACTCGCAAAAATTATTCATATCAATGATGACGGGCAATATGAGCAATTGAAGTCGGTTGTTGTCGGTGGCCTTTATCGAGTAGCTGGTGGTGCACAAGCAATGCGTGCTGCGATTGATGAGATTCGCACGAAGGTTTCGCAATCAATCGAAGATGGCGCACGCATCATCGTGCTGTCTGATCGCAACAGCGACGACACTTTTGCGCCGATCCCGTCTTTGTTGTTGACGAGCGCGGTTCACCATCATTTGATTCGGCAAAAGCAGCGCACCATGGTGGGGCTAGTTATCGAAACGGGTGACGCACGCGAAGTGCATCACATGGCTCTGCTGATTGGTTACGGCGCGGGGGCGATAAATCCGTATTTGGCTTTTGAAACTATCGAAGACATGGTCAATGCCGACGATGGCAGCGGAATGTTCGGCTTGGGTGCACTTGATGCCAAGAAGGCGATTAAGAACTACATCAAAGCTTCGGGCAAAGGTGTGCTCAAGGTGATGTCGAAGATGGGCGTGTCGACCGTTGCTTCTTATACGGGTGCACAGATTTTTGAAGCGATTGGATTGTCGCGTGAGGTTGTAGACGAGTTTTTCACCGGAACTGTGTCGCGTCTGGGTGGTATCTCGCTCGATGAAATCGCCCAAGAAGTCGCGGCGCGTCATCAGGTTGCGTACCCATCGCGACCTGATCAACGTCGACACCGACAACTTGAACTAGGTGGCGAATATCAGTGGCGGCGCGAGGGCGAGCACCACTTGTTCAACCCAGAAACGGTTTACAGGTTGCAGCACGCAACTCGTTCGGGGCGTTACGACATCTTCAAGCAATACACAAAGTCAGTTGATGATCAGTCACGCGTTTTGTCGACGTTGCGGGGTTTGTTTGAATTATCAGATTCACGAAAACCAATTTCGATTGACGAAGTTGAACCCGTGAGTGAAATCGTCAAGCGATTTTCAACCGGGGCGATGAGTTACGGCTCAATTTCGGCTGAAGCTCACGAGAATTTGGCGATCGCCATGAATCGCATTGGCGCCAAGAGCAACACGGGCGAAGGTGGCGAAGATTCTGAGCGATATCTACCAATGCCGAATGGCGACTCAAAGCGTTCGGCGATCAAGCAAGTTGCATCAGCACGATTTGGTGTGACGAGCGAATACTTGGTCAATGCCGATGACTTACAGATCAAGATGGCCCAAGGTGCCAAGCCGGGCGAGGGCGGGCAGTTGCCGGCGCACAAGGTGTATCCGTGGATTGCAAAGACGCGACATTCAACTGCAGGTGTCGGTTTGATCAGCCCGCCACCGCACCACGATATTTATTCGATTGAAGATTTAAAGCAACTGATTCATGATTTGAAGAATTCAAACCCAGTGGCGCGAGTGCATGTAAAACTCGTGGCCGAAGTTGGCGTGGGCACGGTTGCCGCAGGCGTCGCAAAAGCCAAGGCTGATGTTGTTTTGATTTCTGGTCACGACGGTGGAACCGGAGCGTCACCGTTGACATCTTTGAAACATGCCGGCGCACCATGGGAGCTCGGCTTGGCCGAAGTACAACAAACTTTGATGCTCAATGGTCTGCGTGATCGCATTGTCGTGCAGGCAGACGGACAGATGAAGACTGGTCGTGACGTGATTATCGCGGCGCTACTCGGCGCCGAAGAGTTTGGCTTTGCGACTGCGCCACTAGTTGTGAGCGGTTGCATCATGATGCGGGTCTGTCATTTGGACACCTGCCCAGTTGGTATAGCCACGCAGAATCCGGAGTTGCGCAAGAATTTTACGGGCAAGCCAGAGTTCGTTGTCAACTTTTTTGAGTTTGTTGCGACTGAAGTTCGTGAATACTTGGCACAACTTGGTTTTAAAACTTTGCAAGAAGCAGTCGGGCAAGTCGAGATGCTTGATGCACGCGTCGCAGTTGACCACTGGAAGGCACGCGGCTTAGATATTTCGCCGATCTTGGCAACACCACAAAATCCTTATAACCAAACGCCATTCAAATCCACCGAGCAAGATCACGGCTTGGTTGATGCTCTTGATCATCGGTTGATTGTTGCGTGCGAGAAGTCGCTGAATGACGCGATACCAACTGAGCATGATTTTCAAATCAACAACACCAATCGCACGGTCGGCACAATGCTCGGCTATGAAATTACAAAACGATATGGCGCCAATGGTTTGCCAGATGCAACGATCAAGCTTCGCTTTAAGGGCTCGGCAGGTCAGAGCTTCGGTGCTTTCGTACCAAACGGCGTTGAGATGCGCCTCGAAGGCGACTCAAACGACTATCTGGGCAAAGGTTTGTCGGGTGGTCGAATAATTCTGCATCCAGACAAGCGCGCCAAATTTGTCGCTCACGAAAATGTGATTGCCGGCAACGTAATTGGTTATGGCGCAACAAGCGGCGAGATTTTTATCTCTGGCACCGTCGGTGAAAGATTCTGCGTGCGCAACTCAGGCGCCACTGCAGTCGTCGAAGGTTTGGGCGATCACGGTTGTGAATATATGACTGGTGGGCGAGTAGTCGTGTTGGGCGCAACTGGTCGAAATTTCGCCGCTGGCATGTCTGGGGGCATTGCATTTGTCTACGATGCCGATAACGAGTTCGGCTCACGCGTGAACACAGAACTTGTAGACCTTGTCGCACTTGAAAATCAAGACGTGAATTGGCTGAAGACAGTGATCAGTCGTCACTTTGAACTCACGGGATCGGTGCGTGCTCAAGAAATTTTGCGCGACTGGAAGTCTTCGTTTGCCAAGATCCGCAAAGTTCTGCCTCGAGACTACGCACGAGTGATCGCCGAACAGAATAAAAACAAAAAAGTAGGGGCACATGGGTGAACCAACTGGCTTTTTGAAATGGGATCGTAAAACACCTCAGCGTCGCCGAATACCAGTGCGAGTTCAAGACTGGAAAGAGGTTTACGAACCGTTTCCAGTTGAAGAATTGACTCGTCAAGCGGGTCGATGCATGGACTGTGGAATTCCGTTTTGCAACAATGGGTGTCCGCTTGGCAATTTGATTCCTGATTGGAACGACCTCGTCTATCGCGGACACTGGCAAGATGCGATCGAGAGACTTCACGCCACAAATAATTTCCCTGAGTTCACGGGTCGGTTGTGTCCGGCGCCTTGCGAGTCGGCGTGCGTGCTTGGCATCAACTCAGATGCGGTGACGATCAAGCAAGTTGAAGTTGAAATTATCGACCGCGCGTGGCGCGAAGGTTGGGTTGCGCCACAGATGCCGTCGACCAAAACTGGCAAGCGTGTTGTTGTGATTGGTTCGGGCCCGGCGGGTTTGGCCACCGCACAGCAACTGACCCGAGTCGGTCACGATGTTTTGGTTCTTGAACGCGCCGATCGCATCGGTGGGCTACTTCGTTACGGAATTCCTGAATTCAAAATGGAAAAAAGCCACATTGAACGTCGCGTCAAACAGATGACCGCCGAAGGAACAGTCTTTCGCACGA
>CANKZL010000008.1 GCA_947488385.1 Acidimicrobiaceae bacterium
GTGAGCCATTGCAATACGTGATGAGCCGTTGGGCGTTTCGTCATTTAGATGTTTTGGTTGATAAGCGTGTTTTGATTCCGCGACCAGAGACTGAATTGGTTGTGCAGTCTGCGCTTGATTTGGCACGCGCCGTGATCAAAAATCTGAACCGAAAAATACGATTGGCAGATTTAGGTACAGGTAGTGGTGTAATCGGTTTGTCGTTGGCGAGCGAATTACCGCGCGGAAGCAGTGAAGTTTGGTTGACAGACGTCTCGAGTGATGCGTTAGATGTAGCGCGTGCCAATTTGGCGGGTTCGGGTTTGCTCGACGGCGATGTGCGGGTCGCAGAAGGCAATTGGCTTGAAGCTTTTGCTCGTACGCCCGAGTTGAGTCGCAATAGTTTTGATTTGATTGTGAGCAATCCGCCGTATATTGCGCGTGGTGACTCAAGTGTCGAGACAGTCGTGCGTGATTACGAGCCGCACGTGGCGCTTTTCGCAGGCGACGATGGACTTGATGCGTATCGCGAGATAGTGCCCGCGGCGCACGACTGGCTTGTCTCAGATGGCTGGTTGGTGCTTGAAATCGGCCATGACCAAGGTGACGCGCTGCGACAAATACTTGAACAAAACAGATTCAAAAATATTGAGATTCGCCAAGATCTCGCTTTGCGCGACCGTATCGCCCTCGGCCAAAAGTAAAACTGAAACTAAAGCTAGATCTAAATCTGGAGTGTGCCGGCTGAGTCAAGGCTGACTTCGCGGTTAATCCACTCGCCACTGCTTAGTGCTGTTGCAACTTGCGGATCTGAAGATGTTGCCCACGCGCGACGAGAGTCTTTGAGCAATGTCGCGGCGATTGCAGTTTCGGGTTGGCCGTCGCGATTGTGCATCACAGTAAAGGCTTCGATTTTTACTTTGCCGACTAAGTCGCTTGCTGCTTCGGGTGGCGAAGCGAGTTCGCGCTTGTCTAGAGCGTCGATTGTTTGTTGTGGTGAGTCGTGGCGAAAACCATTCTTGCTTGGTGCGCTCGAGTAGACACCGAAAGAATGTTTCGTGGCGTAACCACCGTTGGCCCAGATGAATCCTTTTTCAGAAGAACCTGTTGTGTTGCGAAGTTGAGTCATCATTGTGGCGATTGCATGCATTACGTAGTTGTTCCATGGACCACCACTAAACGAGAGACCACCTGTAATTGTGAGCTGTTGGTCGAGTGAAAGATTCAAAGACTTTGCGCCAAGTTGCACTGCTGAAGGAAAACACGAATAGAGATCGATCAGTGAAATTTCTTTGAGCGAAGTACTTGCAAGATCGCAAGCCATGTTGCCGCCGAGTCGAACGGCAGGTGTATCGGCAAACGAGAAGCGATTCGAAATGTAATAGTGCTCATGGCAGTCGGTGCCCGAGTGGGGGAAGATCCATTTCTCTTTGGGTATGCCGAGTTGTGTCGCTTTGCCTGCTGAGCAGATGATTAGTGCTGCGGCCATGTCGACTTGGTTGTTTGAGTTCATTACTTTGCGATATGGCAGGCCGATCATTCGATTTTTCGCCGACACGGTGCGAATTTGCTCGGCTGTAAGCGGGGTTTGACTCCACGCGAATTCGTTTTTTGCTGCGACGTTGCTGAAACGAGACCAAAGTTCGCTGATGAGTTTTTCGTGCTCGTCAATATTGCGATTGACGCTGGCCCGCAATGCACTTTCAAACATTGGATAAATCTGCACAGGCAAAACAATTTTGCGCGCAATTTCTTGTTCGCTACTCATCGCAGCATCATCAACAATGCTTTGTGCTGACGGTGTGTCGGCAATTGATTGCGACCAGTCAAGCGAAACGTTTTCTTTCAGCGCGCGAGCGCGTGAGTTTGAGGCTTCACCGCCGGCGAGGATTGCGATTTCAAGTTCTCCGTTTTGAATCTCGCGAGCAAGTTTGTTGACCAGCAGTTGGGGCATATTGCCGCCGTGCGGCGTAATGCCGTAAGTGTGCGCTTTGATCCCAAGTAGTGAAGCAACAGTGTGAGCGGGGTTTGTGTACTTCCACGAGAGCAATCGAACGATATGTAGCGCATCAATCTCTGGGATTGCGCTTAGATTCGCGTCTGATGTGGCTTGACGAATCGCCTCTGCGATTAGAACAGCGGGTTCGCGTGCATCTGCCAAAGTGTTTGTGCGATTGACGATTTGGCCCTGCCCAACCAGCACCGGCGTACGCGGGTCAATCGACATAACTAGACACATTACGCCGTGGTACTTGCCATTGAGATTTTGTGTGTTGGCAGTTGTGTACGAAACGTAATTCAGGCGGTGAATGAAAGTTATATACACTTTGGGCGATGAGGAAGATTGCGATTGGGGCAGATCACGCTGGATTTGAGTTGAAGCAGCACTTGATCACTTATCTTTCTGGCAAAGGTTTTGTTGTTGCCGATCACGGCACGAATTCAACCGAAAGTGTTGACTACCCAGAGATTTGTGCCAATGTGGCGCGAGCCGTGCGGGACGGAAAAGCCGAAGTTGGAATTGTGCTCGGAGGCAGCGGGCAAGGCGAGCAGATTGCAGCCAACAAGATCAATGGTGTTCGGGCGGCACTATGCAACGACCTTTATCTTGCAGAGATGGCCAGATCTCACAACAATGCCAACGTGTTGTCGATGGGTGGGAGAGTTGTGTCACAGCAACTCGCTGAGCAAATAGTTGGTAAGTTTTTAGAAACAGAATTTGAAGGCGGTAGGCACGAAAGGCGTGTCGCACAGCTTGGTGAAATTGAGAAGTCTGAAAATCAACAATTTAAAGGAAGTAAATAATGCCTTGGCCGTCTGAAACGAATCACGACACCGCAATTTTTGATCTGCTTGATGCAGAGCGCACTCGACAGTCAACAGGTTTGCAATTGATTGCGAGCGAGAACTTCACCTCGCCAGATGTGATGGCAGCTACGGGTTCGGTTTTGACCAATAAATACAGTGAGGGCTACCCGAGCAAGCGTTATTACGGTGGCAACGCGGTTGTTGACGAGATTGAAGCACTGGCAATTGAGCGAGTGAAAAAACTATTTGGTGCCGATCATGCAAACGTTCAACCTCATTCGGGTGCAAGCGCAAATATGGCGGTGTATTTGGGATTGCTGAATCCAGGTGACACAGTCTTGGGTTTGAGCCTTGACCACGGTGGTCACCTAACGCACGGCTCGCCGGTGAATGCAAGCGGAATTATGTATAACTTTCACTCGTTCAAAGTCGGCGCAACAGACGAGCGTTTAAACTTTGACGAAATTCGCGAGTTAGCGATTGCCCACAAGCCAAAGATGATCGTGGCAGGAACGACAAGTTATCCGCGTCGACTCGAGCCAGAACCATTCAAGAAAATTGCCGATGAGGTTGGCGCGTTGATGATGTTTGACATTGCCCACATCGCGGGACTTGTGGCGGGTGGCGCGCATCCGAATCCGGTGCCGTTTGCAGATGTCGTTACGTTCACGACGCATAAAACTTTGCGCGGACCACGTGGAGGATGCATTCTTTGTCGCAAAGAACTTGCGCCAATTATCGACAAGGCGGTTTTTCCGGGCAGCCAAGGCGGGCCACTTGAGCATGCAATTGCTGCCAAAGCCGTCGCGTTTCAAGAAGCTCTGCAACCAAGCTTCCGCGATTACGCGCACCAAATTGTCAAGAATGCATCGGCGCTTGCTGCCGCACTTGCCAGTCACGGTTTCAGACTCGTTTCAGGTGGCACCGACACTCACATGATGGTTGTCGACCTGCAACCGTTTGACGCTGAACTCACCGGAAAAGAAGCACAAATTGTGCTCGACTCTGCGGGCATCACGTTGAATAAAAATTCAATTCCAAATGACCCGCGTAGTCCGTTTGTGACATCAGGTGTGCGTATTGGTACGCCTTCGGTAACGACGCAAGGCATGCGTGAGGCCGAAATGCCGTTGATCGCTGAATACATCGTCACAACTTTGCGTAATCGCAATGACGCCGCAAAGGTTGCACAAGTTCGCGAAAAAGTGGCGCAACTTTGTGCAAAGTTTCCGGTGTATGCCGATAAGTAAGCGCGCAATTCTGCACGAAGAAATTCGCGAGAGCATTCGCCGTAAATGAAAGACCTCTCCGGCTATTTAATAGTTGGTGGGGTCGCCGCTGTTGTTACGGCGATCATGACGCCGATCGTGGCGTTTTATGCACGCAAACTCGGATGGATGGCGACACCTGATGAGCGTCGCAATCACCCCGAGGCGACACCTGACGTAGGCGGCATCGCGTTTTTTGTTGCGTTAGTCGCCGCGATCTTTACAGCGTGGCAGATGGACAGATTTGATCCGTTGTTCAAAAACAATTCTGAGTTAGTCGGCGTGATTATTGCTGGCTTGGTTGTTTTTATTTTGGGATTCATCGACGACATTCACGAAGTTTCCGCGCCAATGAAAGTGACCGGTGTCGTTGTCGCTGCAATTGCGCTCGTCTGGTTTGGCGTGACGATGATTTACTTCCGCGCACCGTTTGTAGATGTCTTTGTGTTATCTGGCGACTGGATTCCGTTGTTCACAGTTCTGTGGTTGCTTGGCATGACCCAGGCAATCAATTTGATCGACGGCCTCGACGGTCTTGCCACCGGCATTGTGGCGATCGCATCAATGGCGTTTTTTGTTTACAGTCGCAATCTTGGCGTCAACGGTTTGCTCAGCGAACCAAATATCGGGCCGCTTGTTGCAATCATCACCGTCGGAATTTGTGTTGGCTTTTTGCCTTTCAATTTCAATCCGGCAAAAATTTTTATGGGCGACAGCGGTGCATTGTTGCTCGGTCTGCTCGTCGCAGTTTCGACCAGCGTGGTCGGTGGCCGCGCCAACCCAGACACCACTCAAGTGAGTGGCCAGACCTATTTCTTTTTGGCTCCGTTGTTTATTCCAATCCTCGTTTTGGGTGTGCCAATTTTGGACGTGATTTTTGCGATTATTCGCCGCACGCGAAGTGGCGTTGGTTTCGCTACTGCCGACACGGGGCACCTGCATCACCGGCTCATCAAATTGGGTCACGGCCCACGGCGTGCGGTTGTGATTATGTGGCTTTGGACTGCGATGCTTTCGGCGTTCGTTTTATACCCGTCTTTGTCTGATGGGCCAACGAACCTTTGGCCGTTTTTGTTCGCAGCCCTCGCCTTGGGTGGATTCACGATTTTCCACGATCGGTTTTCGAGGCACAAGTTCACGAAGTAGCCAGTTTGCGCTGTTTGGCGCTTTGCGTCTAGTTTGTATTTCCGTTCACAAGCGTCAGGCAAACCAGTCTGTCGCAAACTATTTGAGGATCAACGTTGAAACTCTTGCCAACTCGTAAACCAGTCGCGCGCACGGCAGTTTCATCGCACGACTCGCTCGGCAGAGGCGCAGAAATCGCAGTGAGTGTTGGCGTATTTTTTGGTATCGGTTTGATGTTGGACAACGCTTTTGAGACGCGACCACTGTTCATGATCGTGTGCAGTCTGTTTTCTGTGATCGGAAGCTTCACCCGTCTTTGGTATGTCTACGACAACGACATGCAATTTCAAGAAGTTAAGCGTCGAAAATTATCCACGAGCCACATGCGTGACTCAAACTTGGTTGGCGAAAAGTAAATCACGATGGCGATTGACGTAGACACCAAGATTTCGATTTTGTCGATGCGCGATACTGGTCCGGCACCAGAGGCTGCGCTTGCGCGAGACATTGTCAAACGTGGGCTGATTGCTTCGCCAATTTTGTTGGGCATCTCGGCGGCATTTTGGGGAGCCAACGGTGCATATTCATGCGCCTATGCACTGGCGATCGTGTTCGGAAATTTTGGTTTGGCGGCCGCACTTGTTGCTTATGCAGCTCGAATTTCGTATGCGTTGATGATGGCATCGATGATGTTCGGTTATTTGTTGCGTATGGGTCTTGTTGCCGTCGCAGTTTTTGCAGTACGCAATCTTGATTGGGTCGAATTCGTGCCACTCGGCTTGACAATTATTTTGGCGCATTTAGGTTTGCTCTTTTGGGAAATGCGATATGTTTCTTTGTCGCTTGCTTTCCCAGGTCTTAAGCCAAAGAAACAAAAAGATAACCAGTCAGCACAACAAACTGAAAGCGTTTCAAGATGATCATTAACAGTATTTTGTCGTTTGAGTTTCCACCGATCAACGAGTTGTTGCGTTGGCGCGATGTCGTGCCTGGTTTGAACAAAGTCGGCTTGATCGCAATCGCGTCGGCACTTATCGGCACGCTCATTTTTCTTTCAGCAGCACGTAAAGATCCGAAAGTTGCGCCAAAAGGCACTCGCAACCTCGCAGAAGTGATCGTTGAATTCATCGAGAACAACATCATCATGCAAACCATGGGTCGCGACGGCTTGGGTTGGACGCCATTTTTGTTGACGCTGTTTTTGTTCGTTTATCTGTGCAACGTTCCAGGAATTATTCCGTTCATCCAGATGCCGGCAACCGCGCGAATGGCAATCCCGATGTTTTTGGCTGTGCTTGTATGGGTCGTCTTCAACGCCCAGGGCATTAGACACCAAGGACCGATTGGTTACTTCAAGAACTTGATGTTTCCGCCAGGTGTGCCGAAGGCTCTTTACATTTTGATTACACCAATCGAATTGATTTCAACTTTGATCATTCGTCCGTTCTCGCTTGCAGTGCGACTTTTCGCCAACATGTTGGCAGGTCACTTGCTGCTCGTAATTTTCGCGCTTCTCAGCGAGGCGCTGTTTCAGGCTCGCGACCGAATTCTGATTCCGATTGGAATTTTCCCGTTCTTCATGCTTGTCTTCTTGACCGGCTTCGAAGTTCTCGTTGCGTTCTTGCAGGCGTACATCTTCACAATTCTTGCGGCGGTTTATATTGCCGGCGCAGTACATCCAGAGCACTAAGTAATTAATTAATAACAACCAGACAGGAGACACAAAAAATGGAAGCACTATCAAAGATCGTCAAAGCGGCAGCTGATGCCGCGACTGGCGACGAGAAGAACATTGCAGCCGCAGGTTCCGCAGGTTTCGCCTACGGTCTTGCTGCAATCGGACCCGGAATTGGCATCGGAATGATTTTCGGTAGCGCAATTGAAGCAATGGCTCGTCAGCCAGAAGCTGCCGGCATGGTTCGCACCACGATGTTTCTTGGTGTTGCGTTTACTGAGGCGCTCGCGCTGATCGGTTTCGTAGTTGTAATTCTTCTGAAGTACGCATAAGAGATTTCATGCTCACAGCGTTTGTCAACATCAACTCGTTTTCGCAGGTGCGCGTCTCGTTCGACGCCGTCTCTGCGGAGACAGGTAGCGAAGAGGGTGCACCAGTAGGACCTGGCCCGAACCCAATCTCACCAGAGATGAAAGAGTTGGTGTGGGGCGCTGGGTCGTTCATCGTGTTCTTGATCTTGATGCGCTTGTTCTTGGTACCAAAAGTGCGCAAGGGCATGGCGAGTCGTTATGAGTCGATTCAGGCAGATCATGAATATGCATCAGCGACCCGTGACGGTGCTCAAGCAGATGTTGCTCGCTACGAATCAGCAGTTGCTGAAATTCGTAGTGAAGCGGCGCGTCGACTTGAAGCTGCTCGGCAAACACTTGACAAAGAGCGAACTGAAAAGATCGCTCAAGTTAGTGCTCGTATCGCCGAGCAACGTGCCCAAGCCGAAGCTGAAGTCGCTGCGTCTCGGGCCGCTGCTCAAAGCCAAATTGTTTCGGCAGTAACCGCTGTGACGACTCGCGCGACACAAATTGCAGTCGGGGTGTCTCCCGATTCTGCAGTGGTGTCGCGTTCGGTGCAGCAAGCAATGGAAGGAAAACGCTCGTGAATTTACTTTTGGCGGCATTGATCGCTGTTGAAGACCCAACTCAGACGCATCACTGGTTGTTGCCTGAGACCGCCGAAATTATTTACGGTGGTTTGGCTTCGGTAATCGTGTTTGCCGGACTTTTCAAGTTCGCCGGACCGATGGTTAAGAAGTCGATGAAGGCTCGCACTGAGAAAATTCAAAAAGAGCTGGACGGCGCAGCATCGGCTCGCTCGAAATCAGAGACTGATGCGACCGATATTCGTCGTGCGTTGGGCGACATCGAAGCTGAGCGTAAGAAGATTTTGGCTGAAGCCGAAACACAAGCCACAGCAATTCTTGCTGACGGTCGTGCTCGATTGATTAAAGAAGTTGCCGAACTCGAAGCCAAGGCTGCGACTGACTTAGCTGCAGCGCGAGGTCGCAGTGGCGAAGAGTTGCGTGGCGAGATTGGTCGTTTGTCAAGCGCGGCAACTTCTGTTGCAGTAGCTGCAAGCCTCAACGATCGTGCCCAACAAGATTTGATCGAGAGTTTCATCAAGAGCGTGGGAGCATCAAAATGAGCGACGCCCGCATTGAGGCTTACAGCCGAGCATTGTTTGAAGTTGCCCAAGCAGAAGGCAACTTGGCGATAGTTGAAGATGAGTTGTTTCGCATGGCACGGGCAGTTGAGTCAAACGAGCAATTGCGTGCGACTTTGACCGACGCGACGATTCCGGCTGATCGCCGTCAACAAGTTGTCGAAAAACTTTTGGGTGGAAAAGCCAGCAACACCAGCGTGCAACTTGTGTCGTTGATTGTCGGCGCAGGACGTGGCCGCGACTTGCCAGCGATTGTTGATCGCCTTGTGCAGCGTGCATCAAGCGAGCAGCAACGTGAAGTTGCCGAAGTTCGTAGCGCTGTTGCATTGTCTGACGATCAGACAAAACGCCTGGCAGAAGCCCTGAGCAAATCAACTGGTCGCAAACTGAATCTCAAAGTCGTGGTTGATCCATCAGTTTTGGGTGGATTAGTTGCGACTGTTGGTGACGAAGTCATCGACGACACAGTTCGCACTCGACTTGAACAAATTAAGACCCGAATCTGAAGTTCTGAAAGGACATACACAACATGGCTGAACTCACACTCTCTGCGAGCGACATCGCAGCAGCGATTACCAAAGGTCTCGACGGTTACTCGCCGTCGGTCGAGGCACGCACCGTTGGTCGTGTTACAGAAGTGGGCGACGGTATCGCTCGCGTAAGTGGCTTGCCTGATTGCGCAGTCAACGAGTTGCTTGAATTCGAAGACGGCACGATTGGCTTGGCCTTGAACTTGGACGAAGATTCAATCGGTGTTGTTGTGCTTGGTGAAGCCGAAGCAATCGAAGAAAACCAAACCGTAAAAGCAACTGGTCGAATTTTGTCGGTGCCTGTTGGCGACGCGATGCTTGGTCGAGTTGTAAACGCTTTAGGTCAGCCAATTGACGGCAAGGGTGAAATCGTTGGTGCGATCATGCGCCGCGTTGAAGTTCAAGCACCCGGCATCATGGGTCGCAAGCCAGTGCACGAGCCGCTTCAAACCGGTATCAAAGCGATTGACGCGATGACACCAATTGGTCGTGGGCAACGAGAGTTGATCATCGGTGACCGCAAGACAGGAAAGACAACAATCGCGATTGACACGATTCTTAACCAGCGCGGTCTTGGCGTGAAGTGCATTTACGTAGCAATCGGTCAAAAGGGTTCGACAATTGCGCAAACCGTAGAAGTTTTGCGCCAATACGGAGCACTTGAGTACACGGTTGTTGTTGCAGCACCCGCTTCAAATCCTGCGCCGTTCAAATATCTCGCACCATATGCAGGTTGCGCAATCGGCCAGCAGTGGATGGAGAACGGCGAGCATGCGCTAGTCGTATACGACGACTTGTCGAAACAAGCAGAGGCGTATCGTCAAATTGCATTGTTGCTTCGTCGCCCACCAGGTCGCGAGGCTTACCCAGGCGACGTGTTCTATCTACACAGCCGTTTGCTTGAGCGCGCCGCAAAGTTGAGCGACGAGCGTGGTGCCGGTTCGTTGACTGCGTTGCCAGTGATCGAAACAAAAGCAGGCGACGTGTCGGCGTATATTCCGACGAACGTAATTTCAATCACCGACGGCCAGGTTTATTTGCAAGACAACTTGTTTAAATCTGGTGTGCGACCAGCCGTAGACGTAGGTATCTCGGTGAGTCGTGTAGGTGGCGCTGCTCAAATCAAAGCGATGAAGAGCGTTTCAGGAACACTCAAGCTCGACCTCGCTCAGTTTCGTGAACTCGAAGCATTCGCAACTTTCGGTAGCGAACTTGACGCGATTTCAAAAGCCCAACTTGAGCGCGGATATCGCTTGGTTGAGTTGTTGAAGCAACCACTCAACTCGCCGATGCCAGTTGAAGAGCAAGTCGTTTCGATTTTTGCCGGCACGAAGGGCTACTTGGACACGATTCCGGTTGCTGATGTGCGTCGATTCGAAAACGAATTGCTTGAACACATGCGTTCACGTCATAGCGGTTTGCTTTCGGGTATCCGCCAAGAACCAAAAGCTGATGTGCCAAAAGATTTGGCTTCAATCGTGGCTGCATTCAAAGCTGGCTTCGTGCCAACCAAGAAATCGGGCGCTGTTGATCCAACAAAAACTAATGCTGGTGAAACTGGCGATGCGGCGAGCGCAAAAACGCTCGCGACTGAGTAGGTCTAAACCAAAATGGCAGGCGGGCAAGAGCGCATATTGCGCAGTCGGATCAGATCGGTTCAGGCAACCAAGAAGATCACGCGCGCAATGGAACTTATTGCTGGCTCACGCATTGTCAAAGCTCAACAACGAGTTACCGCAGCCGTGCCATACAGCGAACGCATCACTGAAGTTGTCAAAGACTTGGCAGCGGGTGGCGCGGGAAGCTCGTCGGCGTTTTTGAAAGCGCGCCCTGAGATTCGTACGGCTTGCTATGTTGCGATCACTGCAGATCGTGGTCTTTGCGGTGGATACAACTCGGGCATTTTGCGAGCAACCGAAGGCGAAGTCAAGGCCGACGTTTTGGCGTCGAAAGATTATGTGGTCGTGCCAGTTGGTCGCAAAGCCGAAAACTATTTCAAGTTTCGTTCGTATAAGACATCGCGTAGTTTTACGGGCTTTTCTGATGCGCCGAAATACGAAGATGCCAAGGCAATCGGCCAGTTTGTGGTCGATTTGTATTTGCGCGGCGAAGTTGATCGTGTCGAGCTTGTCTACACCCGATTTGTTTCGTCTGGGCGACAAGAAGTTGTGCGTCGGCCGCTTGTGCCGCTTGAAAGAGATGTAATTGCTGGTGGCGACGGCAAGTCGGCGTCGGGTGGCAATTACGAGTTCGAACCAGATCCAGAACTTATTTTGCAAACGTTGTTGCCGCGATATGTCGAGGCACGTATTTATGCGGCGCTTTTGAATGCTGCCGCCAGCGAGCACGCTTTTCGTCAACGCGCGATGAAGTCGGCAACTGACAACGCTGAAGAGTTGATCAAGAATCTGTCGCGCATCATGAACCGCGCGCGCCAAGATTCGATTACGACAGAAATTATGGAAATTGTCAGTGGCGCCGAAGCACTTGGCTCTGACGACAAAGACGATGTTGTTCGCGAGATGGCAAGTAATTAGTAACGATTTTTAAGCGAAATAAAAAGGGAGAAAAAATGAGTACAGCAACTAATACAGATCGAAAAGACGGGCGAGTAGTAGCAATCGCTGGTCCAGTTATCGACGTTGAGTTTCCTCGTGGCTCGCTGCCAGAACTCAATCAAGCACTTGAGTTCACAGTTACTGTTGACGGCAAGCCGAACGTGATTTTGGCTGAAGTCGCACAGCAACTTGGTGGCAGTCGTGTTCGTGCAGTGTGCATGAAGCCAACCGACGGTTTGCGTCGAGGCACGCCAGTGCGCGACACGGGTCGTGGCATCACCGTGCCAGTCGGCGACAAGACACTTGGCCACGTATGGAACGTGTGGGGCGACTGCCTTGACGGCAACAACGACGATTTCAAAGATGTTGAGCGCTGGGAGATTCACCGTCCGGCACCGGCATTCGACACGCTCGAACCATCGAAGCGTCAGTTTGAAACGGGCATCAAAGTTATTGACTTGCTCACCCCATATTTGGCTGGTGGAAAAATCGGTTTGTTCGGTGGTGCAGGTGTAGGCAAAACAGTTTTGATCACCGAGATGATTAACCGCGTGGCCTCAAAGCACGGCGGTGTGTCGGTGTTCGCAGGTGTAGGCGAGCGAACTCGTGAAGGCACCGACTTGCGTCTTGAGATGGAAGAGTCGGGCGTGTTCGAAAAAGCAGCCCTAGTTTTCGGCCAGATGGACGAACCACCAGGCGTGCGCTTGCGCGTTGCTCTTTCGGCATTGACAATGGCCGAATACTTCCGTGACGTAAAAAACCAAGACGTGTTGTTGTTCGTTGACAACATCTTCCGTTTCGTACAGGCCGGTTCTGAAGTTTCTACATTGCTCGGCCGTATGCCGTCAGCAGTGGGTTACCAGCCGACACTTGCCGACGAAATGGGTCAGTTGCAAGAGCGCATCACGTCAACACGTGGCCGATCGATTACATCGTTGCAGGCTGTTTATGTGCCTGCCGACGACTACACCGACCCAGCACCGTTTACGACGTTTGCTTTCTTGGATGCAACAACCGAGTTGTCGCGACAAATCGCATCGTTGGGCATTTACCCAGCGGTAGACCCACTCGCTTCAACTTCAACAATTTTGACGCCAGAAACTGTCGGCGAACGTCACTACAACGTGGCCCGTCGTGTTCAAGAAATTTTGCAGCGTTACAAAGAACTGCAAGACATCATCGCGATTCTTGGTCTGGATGAACTTTCAGAAGAAGACCGCATGACTGTTTCGCGAGCCCGCAAGGTGCAGCGTTTCTTGTCGCAGCCGTTCTATGTTGCCGAAGTTTTCACCGGTGTTAAGGGTGAATACGTACCGACCGCACAGACAGTTGAAAGTTTCGAAGCGATCATCAAGGGCGACCTTGACGACGTGCCAGAACAAGCTTTCTTGAACGTCGGTGGCGTTGATCAAGTTCTTGCCAAAGCCAAGTCGCTTCAAGATTCGGCAGCGTAAGTTTCAATCACCATGGCTGAGAGAAGTTCGCTAAAAGTTGAGGTGGTTTCACCAGAACGCGTTTTGTTTTCTGGTGAAGCACGTCAAGTAATCACGCGTACTTTGGATGGCGGTGAAATTGCGTTCCTTCCAGGTCACACAACTTTTTTGGGTGCACTAGTCGAGAACCACACACGCATCTACTTGGCTGACGGCAAAGTGCAAGACGTAGCGGTGCATGGCGGTTTTGTTGATGTTGCGCCAGATCACGTGACGATTTTGTCTGACAGCGCCGAGCTTGCAGAAAACATCGACGTCGCTCGGGCGCGCGCAGCGCAAGAGCGAGCCCAAGAAGCAATGCGTGGTGAACACGACGCCACAGTTGAGGGTGCCTTGCGTCGAGCTCATGCACGACTTGCCGCAGCAGGTGGAAGCTCAAACTCCGGAGGGTCGGCTCACTAACGAGCCGTAGCCTGCAGTAATGGCAAGATATCCGTTCACCTGTGCTTTGGTGACGGGCGCGTCGAGTGGCATTGGCTACGAGATGGCAATTCAACTTGCAACTTCAGGCGTGCAAGTAATCGCGGTTGCTCGTCGGCGTGATCGACTCGAACAGCTCGCTGCGCAATTCAAAAACATCGAAGTGATGGTCGCCGACTTGTCGACCCCAGAGGGTGTGGGTCAAGTTGAGTCGCGAATTTCTGATTCTTCAAAGATGGCAATTGATCTGGTTGTAAATAACGCAGGTTTTGGTTCGTCGGGTTTGATGCACGAAGTTGATGTCGATCGGTTATCACGCGAGATTGGTGTCAACGTTTTGGCGCTAACTCGTTTGTCGCATGCGGCGGTGAATGCAATGGTGCCTCGGGGTCGCGGCTATCTGTTGAATGTCTCAAGCATCGCGAGTTTTCAGGCGGGGCCGTCTTCGGCGGTTTACTCAGCGACGAAGGCTTTCGTCACGAGTCTGACCGAAGCGTTGCACGCAGAGTTGAGTGGCAC
>CANKZL010000009.1 GCA_947488385.1 Acidimicrobiaceae bacterium
AAACCATTTAGAAGACGAGGCTGAATATGTGCGCATGTCGCCGATTCGACACGTGCGCAATATCAATGTGCCGATGTTGATTATTCACAGCGAAAATGATTTGCGTTGCCCGATTAATCAGGCTGAACAATTGTTTATGGCGTTGCGACTGCTTAAAAAAGATGTGACGTTTTATCGTTTCCCTGGCGAGACGCATGAATTGTCGCGCTCGGGTTCACCTGTGCATCGTGTGCAACGCGCTGAGATTATTCTTGACTTCTTCACGGCAAAGCTCAACGCTTAGGCTCGCAGTATGAAAGTTACGTTGACGGGCACAGGTAGTCCGATACCAGATGCAAATCGCGCAGGGCCGTCGACGCTGGTGCAGTGCGCGGGGCAAAATATTTTGATTGATTGTGGCCGTGGTGTGGCGATGCGACTCGTTGCTGCTGGTGTGCCTGCGCCGTTTATTTCGGCGATTCTGATCACGCATCTGCACAGTGATCACATCACCGACTTAAACGACTTGGTGACGACTCGCTGGATTCTTACGCCAGAGGCAACACCAACTGTTATCTACGGCCCACTTGGCACGCAAAAAGTAGTTGACGGCATGATGGCGATGCTGACGCCTGATCAAAAATATCGCCACGATCATCATGCCGATTTGCGCAGTGGGCCAGGCTTGCAAGTAGTGGTGCATGAAGTTCAGCCGGGTGATGAATTCAAAATTGGCGACGCACGAGTGATTGTCGGACGAACCGATCACCGACCAGTGACACCAACGATCGGCTTTCGTATCGAAGCCGAAGGAAAGTCAGTTGTGCTTGCAGGCGACACGGTGCCATGCAGCGAACTCGACGACTTATGTCGTGGCGCGGATATTTATGTACAGACGGTTTTGCGTCCAGATTTAATTGAACTTGTTAAACAGTTTGTGCCGGCACTCGCCTCGCGCTCAAATGACATTTTGGATTATCACTCGAATGTTGAAGACGCGGCGAAAACTGCGGCGCGCGCTGGCGTAAAGACTTTGATGTTGACGCACTATGTGCCAGCGATGCAGCCTGGCCAAGAAGCTGACTGGCTCGCACTCGCGACGCCTCACTTCAACGGAAATATAGTTCTCGGCCCCGACCTCACCAGCGCCGAAGCCTAAAAATCCGTCAGTTTGCTGGCAGTTCGGCAGTTGATTGCATTGTTAAACGCACGCCGATGATCGCGATGACGAGACCGACGACGGCGAGTACACCAAGACGCTCGTCAAACAAAATCGCGCCTTCAATTGTGCTTAGTGCTGGCGTGAGAAAGAACAGACTGCTGACTTTGGCCGCAGTGTGACGCGCAAGCAAAGTCATCATTAACAGAACTGCGCCAAGCGAGAGAACAACTACTGCCCACAGCATCGAAAACACTGTGTAGCGAGTCATACTGAACTGCCACTGCTCGCTGAACCCTGAGGCCACCGCAAGCACAACACCTGAGGCGAGATATTGCGTGGCGGTGCCGCGCAACAATGGCATTTGTTTGCCGAGTGCGCGTTGCACAAGCGTGCCGATGGTTAATCCAAAAATAGAAATCATCATTGCGATCATCGCGGTCTTGGTCACACCACTATTTGCATCTTGGAGTTTTTCGATCACAACGGCCAAGACTCCGACTACACCAAGGCAGACTCCGTAAATTTGCTTGCGAGTGAGTTGCTCACGCAAGAACACTCGCGCTGCGACCGAAGTTGCCACGGGATGAAGCCCGGCGATCAGCGCGCTAAGCCCCGAAGGAAGCCCGTTGTCGATTGCGACAAAAACGCCACCGAGATAAATGGCGTGCATAAACACGCCGACAATCGACGCAGCTGACCAATCGCTGCGCGTCATGCGCGGCGCGCGCATCGCAGTTGCGATCAGCCAAAGCAAACCTGCGGCAATAAACATTCGAACACCTAAAAATGTGAGCGGGCCCGCATCTTTCGTCGCATAACGCGCAACAACAAAACCCGTACTCCAAAGCGCGACAAAAATTGCTGGAGCAACTCGCGCGAGCGATTGTTGCTGGTTATTCGACAAGACTCAGATCTTAGTTTTTTGACTTTTGGATTAAGCCGATTCGCGCCAGGCCTCACACATCCGTCGAAACGGCAATATTCAGCGACCGCAAATTGATGTGTAGACGAGGTGTATAACCTATGAGCATGGCCAGAACCAATATTGACATTGACGAAGAAGCCTGCCGCCGCGTTATGGAGCGTTTCAATTTGACCACCATGAAAGACGCAGTCAACTTGGCGTTACGAACTTTAGCGATCGAGCCAATGACACTTGAAGAAGCATTAGCAATGGAGGGCACAGGCTGGGAAGGCGACCTCGCCGCAATGCGCACCCCACGCACCTAATGCCGCTGATCGATACATCCGCTTGGATTGAATACCTGCGCAAAACTGGGTCTCGCACAAATATTGAAGTTCGGCGAACGCTAAACATTGACGCCCAAATTTGCGATGTGATCCGCATGGAGATTCTCGCTGGCGCTCGCGACCAACAACATGTGACTCAACTAGAGAAACTCTTGGCAAGAGCAACAACTATAAAAACCGAGCCCGTTGATTACGACAACGCCGCTGCGATTTATCGTGCGTGCCGCAAGTTAGGTGTAACCATTAGAGCCCAGATCGACTGCCTTATTGCTGCAATCGCAATTCGAACGAACACGAAAATAATTCATCACGACTCTGATTTCGACGCGATCGCACAAGTAACGAAATTAAAAATCCACGCCGCAAAGCGATAGCCATCGCTAGTTAGCTGCGGCCGGCGAGCCAATCGGTTTCGTCGCGGCCGAGATCTCGGAGGCGACGAACAACCGGCAGCGGCATTTCAATTTCTTCGCCAGCGCGAACCTTGGCAATCATCGCACCGTTTTCATCCCAAATGTGACAAGTGTTGATCGTCGAAGCAAATTGTTTCACGCGTTGCTCTTGCAAATCTTGCGCCGACTGCGCCGAATCTTCACCCGTCATCGCAGTGCCAACCCGCATCGACCAGCCAGTTTGAATCGCCACTGGCGCCATCGCCGCGAGCAATGCGCCGATGTGCGTGCAGCCACGCGAACTGCCGAAAAGTTCGCGCACCTTGGCGTTGAAACCGCGCGCAATCGACATACCTTCAAGTTTTTTGTAGTGGTCGGTGATGTTCGTGCAACTTAGGTGCGGGTGGTTTTTGAACTCGACACTCGCCTTTTCAATCAAAAATGTCGGGTAGACAATCTGCAACTCAACAATCATGTGATGCATCCAAATCGGATCAGGATCATTCTCGATATAAAGCCCCGCGGGCTTCTCATCGACTATCGCCCCGCGCAACAAAAACCGCTCATCTGACATACGAAACGCCTGCACCTGATACTGCCGCGTATGAATCAATGGATATTTAGCGTCAACTGGAAACAAATTGTTTGAGAACATGAATCCACGCTAACCGCGAATGTAATAAAGTGAAGGCGTTCGGCATATCCGCCGACAAATTGGAGACTCAAGTGAACACAACAATCGACACCGAAATCAGCAAACTAAAGCGCCTGAATCTGATCGCAGGTGCTCTACATTTTGTATCGCTAGTCGCAGTTCTGTTGTTGGCCAATGACGCCAAGTTGCCCGTCGATGCCATTTATCTCACTGAAGCACCAGGTACTGGCAACTTCACAGATCCAATCAACTTGTTTAATTTGAAAATCGGATACATGGTCGCGGCGTTCTTGGCTCTCTCGGCCTTTTTTCACTTTCTTATTATCTCGCCAGCAATGTTTGGCAAATACACAGCCGGCCTGAAAAACCACATCAACGTTTTTAGATGGGTCGAATACTCAATGTCGTCGACAATCATGATCATCGTGATTTTGCAACTCAACGGCACCTCTAATTACATCGCTCTGCTCGGTATTTCTGCCGTCAACGTGAGCATGATCTTGTTCGGCTGGTTGCAAGAAAAATACACGACACCCGGTGACGGTGACTTGCTGCCGTTTTGGTTTGGATGCATCGCAGGCATCGTGCCATGGATCGCAAGTTTGCTGAACGTTCTCTCGCCAAAAGGACCAGCCGAGGCGACCACACCAGGCTTCGTCTACGGAATCGTAATTTCGCTGTTTATCTTGTTCAACTGTTTTGCAATCGTGCAATACAAGCAATACAAAGCACAGGGCAAATGGGCGAACTACATATATGGCGAGCGCCGTTACATAATTCTTAGTCTCGTGGCGAAAACAATTCTCGCCTGGCAGGTTTTCTCAGGCTCACTCGCCTCCTAATCCGCGCCTAAATGGAAATGCCGGCGACCAACTCTGATCGAAGCAAGCACTTTGCGGCGATCGAAAAGAAGCACGGCGAAAAAGCCACAGTTTGGCTGAAACGTCTCAAAGACTTAAAAACCGACAAATACCAAGAGCAAATCTCTTTCTTGCGTGAGAACCATGGTTTCAGCCAAGCGCACGCAAACGCATTGGTGATGTACCACCGTGGGTCAAAATCTTCGAACAAATTCGGCACACCCGAAAACTATTTCAAAAGTATTGACCCACAAGTTGCAAAAACAATTAAAAAGATTTTTGCTGCAGTCACAGCAAAACACAAAAATCTTGAACTCGTAATGGCCTGGAATCAACCGATGTTGCGCTTTGGAGCCGGCTATATCGTCGGGGTTTCGGTTTCGAAAAATCACTTGACCCTAAACCCGTTCAGCACTACGGTGCTGAATCTCGTGACACCTAAACTCGCAAAATATGAGGTTAAGAAACACACGTTTCTCGTGCCTCTTGACTGGAAAGTCGACATTGCGTTAATGCAGGCGATCGCCAAAGCACGCATCGTAGAGATCACCAAAAAGTAGCGAGCCCACAAAGTGTCTGTTTAATTCAACCTGTTACCAAAAATTAGACGCGCTTGAGGTCGGTGACGACGCCACCGCTGACGCGCACCAGCTCCTTCGGTGCAATCGCGAAGTTGTCGTTCCACGTACCTGCCGCTGCCCACACGAAATCATTTACACCGTCATACTGCAACAAATCCGGGTCAATAAAAATACGTAACTGAGTTGTGTGGCCAAACGGAGGCACGCCGTTATTGGTTTAGGCAACCCTTCGATTACCAACACACCAACTCTCTATCGATGGCGAGAATCGTTCTTACACAGAAGTGCATATTTATCAAGTACGGTCTTTTAGATGTCGGGCCACCATCACCACAACACAAGCGAATCATCACATCAGATGACAGTGGTGTTGATAATCACCATAGGTGTCGTAATCATTCAATGGATTGGAGTTGCAATCACTGGGTCATTGGCGCTTGCAGCAGATGCTGGACATCAGCTAACCGACGCGCTTGGCATCACGATCGCCCTTATTGCAGCTCGAATTGCCTCTCGTCCCCCTTCTCCGACTCGGACCTTCGGATATGTACGAGCAGAGGTACTCTCAGCCGTCGTTCATGCTGCACTCATTTGCGCAATGTGTGTCGTTCTCGGATACGAAGCAATCCATCGCTGGAACAGTGCTACCAAGGTTTCCAGCACCGGTGTTATGGGCTTCGCCCTACTTGGTTTGATTGCCAACTTTGCAGGAGTTCTTATCTTGAGGAAATCCTCGCGAAGCAATTTGAATGTTCGCACCGCATTCCTGGATGTTGCGTCAGATGCTGCCGTTTCGGCTGTAGTCCTTGCTTCTGGCGCGATCATGGCCGTTACAGGTTGGACACGATTAGACATTGTCGCTACTTCCTTTGTCGTCATCACCATTCTGGTAAGAACCTGGGGAGTTGTAGTTGATGCAACTCGAATCCTCATGGAAGGTGTTCCCACAGGAATTTCTATTGAAGATGTCCGAAGTATCGCACTCAATATTCCTGGTGTTGTTGATCTTCATGACGTGCACGTCTGGGCAACCACCCCCGAGTCGACGCTTCTCTCAGCCCACATTGTCGTTGAGCAATCAGAACACGATTCGGGTGGAACTGGAAGGATTCTCGATGCACTGGAGTCGACATTTGAAAGCGAACTGCAGATCACACATACGACGTTCCAGATCGAGCATCCCTTACACCAACTACACGAACACCCAAGACACGATTAGTACGCACAGGTACTTAGCCACGCTTTAGGTCGGTGACCACGCCACCGGCAACACGCACGATGTCCGCAGGCGCTGCACCAAAGTTGTCGTTCCACGTTCCCGCAGCAGCCCACACCTCGTCGTACTGCAACAAGTCGGGGTCTACGAACACACGCAACTGAGTACTGTGACCAAAGGGAGGCACGCCACCAATCGGGTAACCCGTTGCAGCGCGCACAGCATCAGCATCAACACGTGAACACTTCGAACCACCTGCGGCTGCGGCAAGTTTCTTTTCGTCTAATTGATTTGACCCGCTTACCAACGCCATCACGATTTCATTATCAACACCAAAGACCAAGCTCTTCACGATTTGACCAACTACAACGCCGATTGCCGCAGCCGCATCTGCCGCAGTTTTGGTGCCTTCAGGAAACCTGCGAGTCGTAATCTCGAGACCCGCCTCACGCGCAGCAGCAATAACCCGCAAAGTATTTGGATGCAAATCAGACATATTTATGAGGATATAACGTCACTCTTAAGGTCTTTGTCTGACGCCGACCCAGCGAGTGAAAATAGCATCGCGCCAAGAACCGAACAAATACCAGCCGCAAGATACGACGAGCGATAACCACCAGCAACGTCGTAAAGCCAGCCAAGAAGCAACGGCCCAAACGCTGTGCCCGAAAAAGAAATCAAACCCGAACGAGCTGCAATACGCGGATAATCGCGCACACCAAAACGCTCGGCCAGCAACAACGATTGCATCATCACCATATTGCCGATCGTGATGCCGAACAAACCAATCGCAATCAACAACCCGACTCGGTTGTGAATTAGACCGATGCTCGCAAGCGAAATGCCTTGCATCGCCGCCAGACCAACTGTAAATCGTGTCATGTTTAGTTTGGGAATAACGCGTCCAGCAGCAAAACGCGAAATAATTGACATCGACGAAAGAACAATTGTTGCGAATGTTGCAGTCGATCGATTGGTGCGTTCTTCAACAAGTTTTACGAGTTGAAGCGCACCACCAACTTGGGCACCGAGTGCGAAAATATAACCGAACGTGATTGCTTTGAAGAACTTGCTTCGCACCGCGTCTGACAAAGTTGTGCCTGTGATTTCGGCGACTTGACCGGGCTCAGTGCGCGCGCCGTCGGGCATCCAACCGTAAGGTTGCGGGAACGCACGCAACAAAAAGAGTGTGACTGGTACGGTGCCGCAAAACCAAATCAACGCCAGCCACGGTGATCCGTTGCGAATGCCTTGTGTGTCGAGGATCCACTTAATAAATGGTGTAACAACGATGCCACCCATCGATAAACCTGTTGACGCGATCGCCAGCGCGCTTGCTCGGCGCACTTGAAACCATCGTGTAACCACTGTCGTTACTGGCCCCATGCCAGATGCCGACCAGCCGAGTGCGTAGAAACAATAAACAACAAAGAGTTGCCAACGTTGTTCGACAAAGCGCATCGAAAACAACGCGAGAGCAGCGACCGTCGCACCGCCGATGATCATGATTCGCACGTCGTGTTTGGCGATGAACTTGGCGATCGGAATACCCGAGATGCCACCGACTAAGAAAAAGAATGTTGTGGCTAATGAAATTGACGAAACTGACCAACCCAGTTCACGGCTGAAGGCTTGCAAATAAACTGCCAACCCGTAGAAACCGAGGCCAGAAGAAAACGTAAGCAAAGTGAAACATGCGGCAAGCACCCAGCCCCCGGGAAACTTTTTTGTTTGTTTGAAGACACTCTGCATAATTTTTACGCGAGCAGTTCGTCGATTGCGTTGGCAAGATCGTGATCGCGTTGCGTAATTGCGCCTTTGTCATGTGAACAAAGCGAAATTTCGACGATGTTCCAACTATTTGACCAATCTGGGTGATGATTCTGCTCTTCGGCGATTGCCGCGACTTTGGTCATGAACGCAAATGCCTCGGCGAAGTTGCGAAACTCAAACTTTTTATGCAGAGCGCCATCGATCTCTTGCCATTCACTATTCACGCGACAACCCTAGATTGCGGCGTTGCGATTTAGTTAGTTCAGCGGGGCGTGACAGGCAACAGCGCCATGCTTGCTTGACGAAAGCGATGGTCGTTCAGCGGCGCAACGGGCCGCAAGTTCAGGTGTCAAAGTCGCCCGAACATGGCAACGCGTGTGAAAGCGACAACCTGAGGGCGGATTCGCCGGACTTGGAAGTTCACCTTGCAGCAGAATTCGTTTGCGTACACGCTCGACTTTCGGATCAGGAATCGGCACTGCCGAAAGCAACGCTTGCGTATACGGGTGTTGTGGGTTGGCAAACACTTCACGAACCGGGCCCGACTCGACGATTGAGCCGAGATACATGACGGCAATATCGTCGGCGACATGTTGAACAACTGCCAAGTCGTGCGAGACGAACAAGTAACTCAAGTTCAGTTTTTCTTGCAACTCGGCAAGCAAATTGAGCACACCAGCACGAACGCTGACATCAAGTGCCGAAACTGGCTCGTCAAGCGCGATGATTTTGGGGTTCAGCGCCAACGCACGGGCGATCGCAATTCTTTGTCGCTGTCCACCTGAAAACTCATTCGGATACTTTGCCGCTTGATTCGGATTGAGCCCCACAAGTTCGAGCAACTCATCAACACGTTTATTTTGATCGACTTGTTTCATTCCAAAATTTTCGAGTGGCTCGGCGATTGCATCGCCAATTGGCAATCTTGGGTCAAGTGAAGCGAACGGATCTTGGAAAACAATTTGCAGGTCTTTGCGCATTTCTAGACGATCTGCTTTTGAAAGATCTGCAACGTTGCGACCCAAGAGCGTGATTGTGCCAGCCTCTGGTGCGACCATGTTTAAAATCTCAAGCAGTGTCGTGGTCTTGCCGCAACCCGACTCTCCGACGAGGGCCAAACTGCGACCTTGGCGCAAAACAAGATCAACACCATCGACCGCATAAACAGAGCCGACGCGACGACGCATCAACGAACCCTTAAGTAAAGGGAAAGTTTTCTTGAGTCCACGCACCTCGAGGGCAACAGCGTCGCTGATGTTTGCCGAGACAACATGCGCCGGACCTTGTTGAAACAGTTTGCCCGAATCTTGCAAAGCGAAAATCTCACTCTGGCGAACGCATGCTGTCATGCGAGTTGGTGAAAGGCTAATTAATTCAGGTATTTTTTCACCGCACACATTGCTTGCTGCTGGACAACGGGGCGCAAAAGCGCAACCATTTGGCAAATTAACTGGCGAGGCTGGCGCGCCGGCGATTGAAGTGAGTCGCTCACCAGAGACAGCGTCAAGTCTTGGAATTGAACGCAACAAACCAATTGTGTAAGGCATTGCAGGTTGGGCGTAAATTTCATCAACTGGTCCAACTTCTACTACTTTGCCGGCGTACATAATCGCCACTCGGTCAGCAATGCCAGCTACAACGCCGAGGTCATGTGTAACCAAAACGATTGCGGCACCTGTCATGTCGCGAGCAGTTTTCAGAACGTCCAAAATTTGTGCCTGCACCGTTACGTCAAGCGCCGTTGTCGGCTCGTCGGCAAGCAAAACTTTTGGTTCATTGGCAATTGCTAAAGCAATCATCACGCGCTGACGCATACCACCAGAAAATTCGTGCGGATACGACTGCGCACGTTCGGCTGGTCGCGGAATACCGACAATCTCGAGCAACTCAATTGCGCGCTTATGTGCCGCTTCAGTTGAAATATCTTTGTGAATCAATAATGCTTCAGCAATTTGTCGACCGATTGTATGAACTGGGTTCAACGCCGAAAGAGGATCTTGAAAGATCATCGCGATTTCGTTGCCGCGATGCTTCGACATCTGTTCGTCGTTAAGCGACAACAGGTTGACACCATTAAACATCACTGAGCCAGAAATCGTCGCACTGTCAGGGAGCAACCCGATCGCCGCAAGTGAAGTTACCGTTTTGCCTGAACCCGATTCGCCGACAATGCCCAGCACTTCGCCTGCTCGAATGTCAAGCGAAATATCTCGAACTGCTTGAACCGTGCCAGCCTCACTTGGAAATGTGACTGAAAGGTTTCGGATCTCAATAAGTGAGTTGCTCATTATTTGACACTCTTCTTTACACGCAACGAACCTGGGTCAAACGCGTCGCGAAGCCCGTCACCGATAAAACTGACGGCCAAAACCGTGAAAATCAAAATCGAACCAGCAAACAAGAAAAGCCACGGATAAGTAAGCGCAGCGCTGGTGCCTTCGGCGATGAGCGTGCCGAGCGAAACATCTGGTGCAGAAACACCGAAACCCAAATATGACAAACCAGTTTCGGCGAGAATCGCGCCACCGACGTTCAGCGTCGCCGCAATAATTAGCACCGAAGCCATGTTTGGCAACAAGTGGCGAACAATAATCTTTCGAGTCGGAACACCCATGTATTTTGCGGCGCGAACAAAGTCGCGCTCGCGCAAACTCATTGCAAGACCCCGCACCACGCGGGCGGTGATCATCCAGTCAAAAATTGTGAGACCGATAACCAACAACAACCACGACTTACCCTGATAAAAGCGTGACAAAATAACCAGAACCAAAAACGACGGCAGCACCAACATCAAGTCGACAAACCACATGCTTGCTTTGTCAGTTCGACCACCGAGATAGCCGGCAACAGAACCAACGATTGCAGAAAGACCTGTCGAAAAAACCGCAACCAAAAGGCCGATGATCAGTGACTTCTGCAAACCACGGGTGGTCTGAGCAAAAACATCGACACCAACTTGAGTGGTGCCAAACCAGTGAGACAGTGACGGGCCTTGCAACAGACTCGAGAAGTCGTTTTCTGAGTAACTCCATTGAGCAATGTATGGCCCACCGAACGCAAAGAGAAACATGAAGGCAATTACGTAGATGCCAAAAACCGCCGACTTGTTGCGGAAGAAACGTCGGCGAATTAGTTGACCACGCGAAATGCGCTCAACTGAAGTTGCGTTATCTACTGTCATGCGCGCGACCTGACTCTCGGGTCGAGAATCGCCAAAATAATGTCAGCCAAGAATCCTGAAAAGAGAACCAGCACTGCAGTGAACGTAACTACTGCACTCACCGAGTTGATGTCGTTTTTACCAACCGACGAGATGAACCACTGCCCCATTCCGTACCAACCATAAATCGTTTCAGTGAATGCCGCACCTGCAATCAAGAGACCGAAACCGTAAGCGAAAAAAGTCGCCATCGGAGAAATTGCAACTCGCAGGCCGTGCTTGAAAAGTGCTTGACGCTTTGTCAAACCTTTTGCACGGGCAGTACGCAAGTGGTCGCTACTGAGAACGTCGAGCATTGTGTTGCGTTGATAACGCGAATAAAAAGAGATGCTGCCTAACGCGATTGAGAGCGTCGGCAAAATTAAATGTTGAAGTCGATCGCCGAACGCTGCGAGCGACGAGCCAGTAAAGCCCGGTGTGTACTCGCCTTGCGTGAAGAAAAATGTCGAGCCGACAGAGTCGTTGAATTTAATGCCGACAAACTTAAGTAAGACTGCGAGCAAGAAAACTGGAGTCGACAAAATAATGTAGGCAAACAAACTTGAGCTTCGGTCAAACAGGTCATACTGGCGAACAGCACTTGTCACACCGATTATGACTCCGACTGTTGCACCAAGAAGCGAGCCCAGCAACAAGAGTCGCAGGCTGACCCAAACACGACGGCTGAACTCTTCGTTAACTCTGTTTTGCTCGAGATCTTCACCGAAGTCGCCTTGAATTACGTTCGAAGCCCACTTGACGTATCGCGTAGTGAAGGGCACTTCGTCATTGACATTTGCACGATTCAAAACCGCGTCGATTGACTCTTTTGGGATTGGCGGATTTGCGGCCTCATAATTACCTCGAGGGCTCAGCGCACTCGACGCCAAAAAATATCCGACTGAGGATGCGATGATCACCATAAAGATGAAGTTCAAAAATCGCTTGACGACATAACCCAACATGTAAGAACCTATAAACCTCAATGAATATATGGAAACTGCGGACTCCGAACGCTACCATCGCGACACCCTGAGGTTACAAAAAAGTGAATTTCAAGTGAACAAGTCGGCTTTCCCTTTGTTAGTTTTAAGGGTACTAAAACCAACGGCAATCGTCGCTGGTCCCAAAACGAAGGGGAATTAATGAATAAGAAACTAGTGAAGCGCGTTATAGCCATAGCTATCGCTGGCGCTGTTGTCGCACCGCTCGGTATGACGACACAAGTCGGTGCTACTAAAGCTAAAGACGATGGAAATCGTCAAATCAACGAAACGCCGGTAGCAAATCTCAAACAAGGTGGAGTTTTCCGCTTTGTTCAAGTAGATATTTGCCCGAACTTCAATACCAGCGCAATTGAAGGAAACCTTCTTAACTGCAGCCAGGTAATGGACACAATGTTGCCTCGGTACATTTACTTCGACAAGAACACACAGATTCAAATCGATAAAAACTTCGCCGAAGCACTGACAGTATCACGTGTAGGTGGCAAGCAGACTGTTACTTACAAACTTAACCCAAAGGCTAAGTGGAGCGACGGTAAGAAGATTGGTCTTGCAGACTTCGTGGGCATGTGGAATGCACAGAAGAAGACAGGCCAGGGCTTCAACATCACGTCATCAGTGGGATACGAAAAAATTGAATCAGTCAAAAAAGGAAAGACTGACAATGAAATCGTTGTAACTTTCAGCGAGACATACCCTGACTGGCAGCCACTTTTCAGTGCGCTCAAGCCAGCATCGTTGACAGCAACACCAGACGCCTTCAACACTTCATGGAAGGCAGCACCACTCGTGACTGCTGGTCCATTTAAGTTCAAGGCACTTGACAAAGTGACGCGCACAATTACGGTTGAGCGTGACAACAAGTGGTGGGGCGACAAGCCAGTGCTTGAGACGATCATCTTCAAGGCTTTGCCACAAGTCGCACAAATCGACGCTCTTTTGAACGGCGAAATTGACTACATGGACATCGGTAACGATTCAAACGCTCTCAAGCGTGCCCGTGAAAATGCAAAGATCAGCGTGCTCCTTGCTAAGGCTCCGACTCACGAACACTTCACCTTTGGTCTTCAAAATCAACCAGTGGTTGGAGATGTTGCGGTGCGTCAGGCAATCATGCTTTCATTAGACCGTCAACAGATTGCAACAGCGATCCAAGGCATCGTTGATCCAAAAGTCAAGCCAAACAACAACCACGTTTTCCTCGACGGAGTAGCTTGCAACCAAGACAACACAGGCAATCTCGGTAAGCGAGACGTGACAGCAGCAAACAAGTTGCTTGATGGCGCCGGTTGGGTCAAGGGTTCAGACGGCATTCGTTCAAAGGGCGGCGTTCGTCTTTCGGTCGCGTTGAAGTACCCGAGCGGTAACGACAACCGCCGTGACACAGTTCTGCTTGCATCGGCAATGGCAAAAGAAGCAGGTATCGAATTGGTACCGACTTTGGTCCCGTCAGCGCAATATTTCACCTTGGCCAATATCACTGGTGGTCAATTTGAAATGGCAATCTTTGCGTGGAGTGGAACCAACTTCCCAATTTCGTCATCCGGCAACCTCTACAAAATTGGTACTGCACAGAACTTCGGCAATATTGGAAGCAAAACAATTGACGATTTGTTCACAAAGGCAAACAACATTCTTGACAGCAAGAAGCGTTGTGAGATTGCAAACCAAGCCGACAAAGAGGTGTACAAGCTTGTTCACTCGATCACATTGTTCCAACGCAATAACGTCGTTGGTGTGCCAAAGAATGTTGCCAACTTCGGCGCATTCGGTTTCACATCAATTGA
>CANKZL010000010.1 GCA_947488385.1 Acidimicrobiaceae bacterium
CTGCTTTTTCAAATTGGCCAACTGACTGTCCACGATTCAAAATCAAGAAACGATCGCCGACCGGCAATGCATGTTGTGGGTTGTGCGTGATCAAAATGACACCAAGGTCTCTTGCCGCCGCTGCTCTCACATAGCCAAGCACAAGATCTGACTGGCGCACGCCTAAGGCTGAGGTTGGCTCATCAAGAATTAGTACACGTGCACCGAAGTAAACAGCGCGCGCAATTGCCACGCTCTGGCGCTCACCTCCTGAAAGGGTGCCTACCGGCTGATCAATGTCGCGAACATCAATGCCCAGTTTCGCCATTTCTTCTTTGGCGGTTGCTCGCGCAAACTTCGTGTCAAGCAGATTGATTGGTCCAAAGCGTCGCAGTGGTTCTGAACCCAAGAAGAAGTTTCGCCACACTGACATCAGAGGCGCCATTGCCAAGTCTTGATACACGGTGGCAATTCCCAGCGACCTTGCCTCACGAGGAGAATCAAAAGCAACTTCATGACCCTCGAACATGTACTTTCCAGCGCTCGGCTTATGCAAGCCAGAAATAATTTTAATGAAAGTTGACTTTCCAGCGCCGTTGTCGCCCAACACGCAAGTGACTTGACCAGCTACAACTTTCGTCGAAACGTTCTCAAGGGCTTTGACATTGCCAAAATACTTGCTGACGTTTTCTAATTCGAGAAGCGGAGTGTTGTTGCTCATCGTTGTTCGTTCGCTTTCTTACGTACATAGTTATTCACAAGAACTGCTACCAACAACACCGCACCGAGGAATATGAACCGACCGTCTTGGTTCCACTGTGCAGCCGGAATACCGTTTTTCGAGATCGCCATAATCAATGCTCCGAGCGATGCGCCGACGACTGAGCCGTAGCCACCGGTCATCAAGTTGCCTCCGACCACCGCAGCGATGATGTATTCAAATTCTTGACCATCACCTTGTTGCGCCTGCACCGAGTTCAAACGCATCAAAATCATCGCACCCACGAAAGCGCCCAGCAACGAAGTGGCCATAAAAAGCGCCGTCTTCACTTTGTCTGCCGGCACGCCGGTTGCCCGAGCAGCATCTTTATTGCCGCCAACGGCGAAAATCCAGTTGCCGTATTTAGTTTTTGTCAATACGAACGCCCCAACGACCGTGAAGAACATCCACCAGAACACTGACATTCGAAACACTCCGTCCGAGAGAACCAGACGCACAGCCAAAGCGATTCCACCGATTATCAAACCCAGCAAAATCATTCGACGACCAAGCTGATCGGCAGAGACATCGGCTTTAGTTCGTGCACGGTGCGAAGCCTCAACCAAAGTCGTCGCCAAAACCAACGTCGCGCCAAGCAAAAGACTCGTGAAAATTCCGCCTCTGAAGCGTGGCGCACTTGAATCTGCACGCAACGCAAAAGCCACCACCAAAAATGAGACCGTCATCAATAAACCGATGTTCACGAACCACTTCGTAGATGCCTTACCCGCCGCACGTCGAGCTTGGTAAAAACAAGTGGCCGCACCCGTACCGGCAACCGTGATGATTACGGCGCGAACAGCCTGCACAGTTGTTAATTGAAACAACGAAACGACGCCAGTCAAAGAAACCAAACAAATAATCGGCAGGCGCAAAATCAACAAAGAAATAACTTTTCCACGACGCTCAATATCGCCGCGCATAAACGAACGAATTGTCATCGCCAAAGGAAACGCCCCACCTAAAACCGCAACGGCAAGTCGCAAGCTTGTAGGCATCCACTGCAGCATTACTCGCTCTTCGTTGCGATCAAACAACTGGCCAGTCAGCGACGCAACGGCGGTACCGAGAATTCCGAGTAGCAGCAGAGTCTTTGCAGAATTTGGGAACCCACCGACAATCTTCTCGCGTTTTTCAAACCTTGCCCGCGCATAAAACACAATTGCCAAAACTGTGCCGACCAGACCGACTACTCCGGCCACAGTGTTGCCATTTACCGAGTCGGTTCGATGCAGTGTCATTACTCCAAAAGTCGCCCCTGCTACACCAATCAACGAAATAACCACGTCAGATGCCGAAATTGATTGCTTGCGAACCAGCGACTGCTCTATGAATCCCAAAATCATGAGTACTGCAAACAAAATGCCGCCGACAATAAAAATAATGTCGCGGTACTTCATGTCACCGAATTTATTCTCGCCACCCAAAACGGCTTTGAAAAACTTATAGCCGTGCGCTTTGTCAACGTCAGAGACGTTTACAAGCGAGTTAATTCTCTTCGAGAAAACCAAGTTTGCACCCTTGATTACAAAGAAAGATCCCAGTGTCACGATGAAACTGGGCAAACCAGTTCTGTTGACCAAAAAGCCGTTCCACCAACCCACACAACCTGCCAATAAAAACGCCGCCGGTATGCACACCCACAGCGAGATGCCGCCATCTGTGAAATATTTGGCCATCAGCGCGATCGTCACGCCGCTGGCACCTGTCATTACTCCGGCCGACAAGTCGAACTCGCCACCAATCATCAATAGTGAAACAGCAACGGCCATGATGCCCAGTGGCGCTGCCACGTCTAAAAAGTTTGCGGTGCTACCAGCAGTGCCAAACTTGTCGCCATTGCCCCAAAAGAAGGCCCACACAACGACGGCGCCGATAAGCGCGCCGATTTCTGGCGAAACTAAAAGCTTTTTGATCGGGCCACGGTAGGTGATTCGTTCATCACCAGTTTTGGTTGGCGTCAGGCCATCAACTTCACTCACGCTCTTGCCCCCAGCATCAATAAACAAAATTACTCAAACACAAAACACTTACAAACAATCTGATCGGGTTGGTTCGCCCACTCATTGCTGAATGGGCGAACCAACTTGCGATTAGAACAACTTAACTAATTAGCGAGTTCCCTTGCCAACAAGTTCTTGAACTGCGACAACGTTTGACTTGTCAACAAATCCTGGACCTGTCATTACTGGCAATCCGCCACCAACGGTGTTCTTGTTGGTGATGTTGAGGTAGAGGAACACAACAGCAAGGTATCCCTGAAGGAACTGCTGTTGGTCAATTGTGAAAGTCATCTTGTCTGCATTGATGTATTCAAGGATCTCTGTTGAGAGGTCGAATCCACCGGTTGGCATTACGCGACCGAGTTCAGCGGCTGCGTTTGCGCCGTCAACTGCGATTACTGGGCCAGTTCCAAGGAAGGCGTTGATTGATGCATCTGCATCCATCGCTGCCTTGATCTCAGCTTGCTGAGCAACGCGGTCTGCGTCACCTGAAGTTGTGATCTGGATAACTTTGCCACCGAATGTCTCGGCTGCTGCGTTACAACGGGTCTCGAGTGCAACGTTGCTCTGCTCTTGCTTTGCGCAAAGCATTACAGTTCCACCAGCGGCCTTCAAACGCTCACCAGCACCACGGCCAGCAATTGTTTCGTCCTGACCTACGTGTGTGATCGCGCCGAGTCCCTTGAACAAGTCTGAACCTGAGTTCAAAGTGATCAATGGGATTCCTGCATCAACAACTTTCTTAAGTGCACCTTCAAGAGCTTTTGGATCAGCAAGTGAAACTGCGATACCAGCAGCACCGTCGGTCACTGCTTGCTCAATCATTTGTGCTTGATCTTGTGCGTTGTTGTTTGCGCCTTGGTAGTTCATTGTGATTCCAAGTGCTGCACCTGCTGCCTCAGCGCCCTTTTGAGCTACTGACCAGAACACACCGTCATCACCGTGAGTGATAACTGCGATTGTGATGTCTTCTCCTGCTGTAACTTCAGCTGTGTCCTCGGATACTGCATCTTCTGATGCTGAATCTGATGAACCGCCACAAGCGGCGAGCGCCAAGAGTGCTGATGCACCAAGGACGGCTCCCCATGTTTTGCGAATCTTCATTTATTTTCCCCTTATGGTTGTTTTACTTAACGCACAGGATTTTCCTGCCCTGCTAAAGGTAGTGGACTCACACGGGTCTGACAAGTCGCTTCGGCATCAAAAACCCATATCTTTGGCTATCTAAACATCAATGCCCAGTCATATAGCCCCGGCCGGGCCTTAGTTCAATTACTTGAGTTGGGCAAGGAAACTGATGCTGCGGCGAACTCCCGCTGTAGAGATCTTTGCGTCTCGGGGCTGGTCACCAACAATGGCCATATCTTGCTCTAACACATACCAGCCTTCGTAGCCCTTCGACTCCATCACTTCGATCGCTTCAGCAATTTTCACATCACCATCACCGGCAGCACAGAAGACACCGTCTCGAGTCGCTTCCATCAATGTGATCTCACCAGCTAAAAATCGTTTTGCGATTTCCATTTTTACGTCTTTCACATGAAAGTGATCGATGCGTGAGAAGTTTTCACGCGCGAACTTAACTGGGTCAGTTCCGCCAATCAACATGTGGCCAGTGTCAAGCAACCAACGTACATTCGAACCTGCAACTACACGATTCACATCGTCTTGTGTTTCAACGAGTGTGTTCAAATGCGGATGTAAAACTTGGCGAATGCCATAGCTAGCGCAAATTTCATCAATTTCTTTGAAACCGTCAAACATCGCTTGCCACTGAGCATCTGAAAGTTTGAACCGCTTTCCCCAACCTTCGTCGACGACGACTGCAGTAATGAAAAAGCCTTTTCCGGTTTCGCTCAACAGGTTCGCCGAGAAGTGCGCTGCTTTGCGCATCGCATCACGTTGTGCCAAGTCATGCATAACAAGAGGCACGAATGCACCAACTATTGGCAAACCGAATTCATTTGCAACGCTCGAAACTTCTTGAGGAGTATTGCCGAGATAACCAACGGGGCCTTGCTCAGTTGCTTTCAAACCAACGGCTTTCATTTCGCCGAGCACGGTGCGTGCATCAAGTTGAAAACCCCAATCAGGAACCTCGCACACACCCCACGAAATAGGGTTACCAACAAGGCGATCAACAACTGAAACTTTGGTCTTAGACGATGTGTTTGACATTTCTTCTTTCAATAATTTGCGAGAGATAATTTGGTTAGCACCTTCAAACTAGTAGAAATATCTGCGATCTACTAAGTTTTCTTAATCAGGCTCAAATTCATTTCACTTGCGTTCTTCAGCACACTTGCCGCTGCAACGGTTTTCATTTATGCACAAGGCGGCAAGTCGCAACGCAGCTTCGAGTCTGTTGTGCTGATTACTTCTTCAGGATGTCGCACGGCAGAGACTCGCAGCGTCGGCACGGTCATCGACGGACAACTCATCTTGACGGTTGCCCACGGCGTGGCCGGTCAAACCTCAAGTCAGATCACAACTATTAACGGTGACAAATTTGAAGCGAAAATCGTCGCGATCGACACTGCGCAAGATCTGGCATTGCTGAAAATCAGCCCAATGCCACAAGATCTGCCTTTACCTGCGTTGGCTTTTGGCCAAGCGACAGCCGGCGAAGACGCTTTCTTCGTCGCCTTCAACGATCAACAACAGTTCGTTCGTAAAGCAAAAGTTCAACGCCGCTTAAAGATCAACACCGAGGACATTTACCTTAAAGAGAAAACAACTCGACTCGGCATTGAGGCAGAAGTCAAAGTTGAAGTCGGCAACTCGGGCGGACCGCTCGTCAACAAAAACGGGGAAATTATTGGCGTTGTTTGGTCCACGAGTCGAATCACAAATAATCGCACTTGGGCCACACGGATTGAAGCCGCCAGCGCACTCGTCGATTCAGTGAATTCAAATCCCAATCCAAGAACAGCAAAGCCCGTAGCCTGCACTAAGTGAGTGCAGTAGCTGAATCTCCCCAAAACACGCGCTCGCACCGCGCATACTTCGGCGTCTTTCTTGTAGTTGGTCTCTCTTTTGGGCTGGTTGGTCCATCAATTTCACTTCTCGCCGACCAAGTTGGCGTCGACCTGGCATCAATTGGCATCGTTCTCGTGACATACGGGTTCGGTTATGTCGTTGGCACGCAAATTTTTGCACGTGGCTATGACCGCGGTATGGGTAATCGACTAATCGGTAGTGCCCTATTGATTTCTGCTGGATGTTTTGCTCTGGTGCCGTTTGTTTCCGCACGTCTTGTTCTTGCACTGATGTTCTTGTTGTTCGGAGCCGCCGTTTCAACTTCAGACGTGGGTTGCAACACTTTGATCGTTTGGGAACTAAAAGACAGAGTCGGACCTCGTCTCGCACTGATGCACACGATGTTTGGTGTGGGCGCAATCGTGAGCCCGTTAATCGTTCGTGCATCCGATGCGATTCGCGGTGACGCAGCAATCGCCTTTTGGTTTTCTGCCAGCGCAATCGCCACGGTAGCCGTAATCGTGTTGGCACATCGCGCGCCGGTCGACCCACATCTTGAAAAAAGAGAAAACGAAACCGATATTTCAAAAAAACAAATCGCGCTCATCGTGATGTTCTTTTTGGCTTATGTCGCCCTTGAAGTCGTCTTTGTAACTTGGATCTATACCTACGGCGTCAAAACCGGACTTTCCAAGACTGAGGCCGCAATTCTCACCTCAACTTATTGGATCGGCTTCATGCTCGGTCGATTCGCCACAGTTTTTCTAGCCCGCAAAAGTCACGGAATCTTGGCAATTCAGATTGGCGCCTTGCTAAATATTGCAACTTGCGTTTTGCTCTACTTGCGTTTTGATTCTCTTTTATTGCCGTGTGCGCTGATCTACGGAATTGCGGCAGCTCCACAATTTCCGCTCATGTTTGGGTTCATCGGCAATCGAACTTCGTTATCCGGAAAAATGACCGCACGAATTGTCGGAACCGCAGGAATCAGCTCTACGACTTTGCCGTGGCTCGCTGGTCAATTTTTGGAACGTGTCGGAGTTTGGACTTTCCCAGTTTTCTTGGCAGCAACCGCCGCCACCGTCTTTGTCGCCACGAAACTAATCACCAATAGTTTCGGCATGTCTGAGCATATTTCAAAACAAGTTTAATTAATTTGCTGAAACAGCGCTTCGCATTCGATCACGAATCTCGCGCATACCAATTGCCTTTACTTTCTTTTCACTGATCCATTTCAAATAGTTTGTCGACTTGAATATCTCATATTCTCGTGTGCGCACGTGAAACTGGTCTGGTTCAATCACTTCGACTTCACCAGGGGCATTCGGATGCAACGCTGCAAAAGTCAAACCAGTTGTATCTCGAGTAAACATCTGCTGATAGGCATCGTCGGCCAACTCTGTTTTTGCCGGCCGAGAGAAATTTGTTTCTAAAACCCGATCAAAGATCGGCAAGTTGTTGGCTTGAGCCGATTTAACGAACTCGTCGAATTGCTCATCAGAGACACCGGCGATGTGGTTGTTTGGTCCATACTGCGAAAGTTTTTTAGTGATCAGAATTGGCAGCCTGTATTCAACACCTAACGCAATGTAAATCGAACAGAACTCAGGAGCAAATGTTGCACCCATATGTGCATCTAGATGAGTTACATCAAAACCTGAAGCGAGCGCAAAATCTATTTGTGCTCGAAGTTCAAGATTGACTGCTTCGAGATTGGCGTTTTTGCGAACCGAAGTTACGTCGCGCCACATATATCCCTCGTCATCAACGAGCCCGCTCGATTTTTTGGCGCTGGTGAGTGGTCGCCAACGATAAAACTGCTTTTCTGCGGTGAGCGTCAAGTGCACACCTAAATCGAGCGAAGAATCTGCAGCAGCCATTGATGCTGCCTCGGCAAACCATGGGCACGGCACCATCACCGAACCGCTCGTGATTGAACCTAGTTTTGATAATTCTTTGAACGCCGTATTTGCTCCGTGACACATGCCGACGTCGTCTTGATGTAAAACAATCGTGCCAGCAAAATTTTCGTACATCTCAGACCACAATTCGTTCGGCGCTCTTGGCGGCCGCAATCACTGCATGGCCAATTTTTGTTGAACGAGCGCTTGCGTGACCATTCGGAATGTTCTTCGTGCTTCCCTCGGCGACAGCCTTGGCAAAAGCATCTAGTTGGTTTTCAATCCCTGCCGCAGTGGCATCAACAACTTGTGAGTTAGGCACTTCGACGACACCGTCGCTTGTCCCTAGCCGGGTTCGACCGGTGGGCAAAAGATCGACAAACAGTGCACCATCACTTCCTAAAATCTCGGTTCGAACATCATCGCCGTAGCGACAGTTGCGTGAAAGATCAACAAAGGCAGTGCAAGCGTCGTCAAACTCAAGCACTGCGCAGAGATTGTCAACATCCCCAACAGACTTCAGTGATTGCTCGACTAAAGACAGATTCCATCCGCGCACGGCGCGAACTGGTTTGTCAAAAAACCACTCGGCGAGATCGTATTCGTGCACCCCACAATCAATTGCCAAACCACCGCTAACTGTTACGTCACAAAAACTTGCCGGAGGCGAGTTTGCGTCCCACTGAGACAGGCGAATCATTATCGGTCGACCAATCGCCCCTGCGTCAAGAAGCTTCTTGGCCGTTGCCCAGGGTGGTGAAAAGCGGCGCCAATGCCCTAACTGCAAAACCAACTTCTTGGCTTCAGCCGATTCGGCGAGTTTTATAGCAACGTCAACATCAAGTGCGAGTGGCTTTTCACACAGCACATGCAGATTGTTATCGAGGGCATCTTGCACCATTTGCGGATGCAATGGTGTTGGCGATGCAATCAGACAACTCTGTGCTCGGCTGTTGCACATCGCGTCTTTATAATCGGTAAAAGTAGCGATGTCACCGAACAACGACTTGGCAAAATTCAGCGACTGCTCTGAAGTATCGGCAACAGCGACAACTTCTATCGTTTTCGACTTCGCGAGAGCCTGCGCATGAACGCGGCCCATTCGACCCAACCCAATTAGAACAATCTTCAAGCGGCTCATGAGCCTCGAATTTCGGCAACTTTCACAACGCGCTTTTCACGTGCCGAGATTTCGCAAGCGATCGCAATGCAGATGCCACTGCGAGCTGAGCTCGGCGGACATGGATTCTCGCGATTGCCAGAAATCCATTCGATATACGCTTTGGTTTCCTCACGAAATGCTTCGCGAAATCGATCTACGAAACCGGTGTATGGCGTCGTGCTTAGAGCAACACCTGGGTCGAGCAAATTCAACGGTGTTCTCGGCGCAAAACCTGCGCTTATCGAATCTTTTGACCCAAAAATCTCGAAGCGAACATCATGCCCACGCGGATCGTGTCTAGTTCCTGAAATACTTATCTGCACACCCGACTCGGTAGTTGCGTGGATCAACGCAACATCGCCGTCTTCGAACTCGGCGTACTGTTGAAACTCTCGAACCCGCCGTGATGCATAAACCTCGGCGATCGGCTCGTCGCACAACCACTCAGCCAAATCGAAGTCATGAACATGCAAGTCGCGGAAAATTCCACCACTGCCTGCCAAAAATTCTCGCGACGACGGATTGATGTCATTCGACATGAAACGAAGGTGATACAAAGTGCCGACTGCCCCACTGGCAATTAATTGCTTCGCCTTCGCAATCGGCGGATCAAACCTGCGTTGAAACCCAACTTGAATTTCTGCACCAGCTATACGTGCTCGCTCAAGTACATCGTCAGTATCTTTCAGTTCGAGCGCAATCGGCTTTTCACACAAAATTTTGCGCTTTGGGCCGACAACTAGGTCAAGCGCGGTCGCATGATGTGAAGTTCCGGTCGTTATTACATACGAGTCGAAATCTTCAGGTTTAAAATCTCTCTCGGCCAAAACCGTGACGCCGAACTTTGACTTCAACGCCTCGGCAGGTTGAGGCGATCGATTGATTACGGCAATCTCAGTGATGCGCGGGTCTTTGACCATGTCTTCAATGCGTATCTCTGCCATTCGACCAGCACCAAAAACCGCAATTCGCATGCACGCAAACTAGTCGCTTTTTGTTTAGATTCAAAGAAATCAAGAACCTTTGCGTAAACTCGGGTTGGTGAAAAATACAGTTGTAACCGTCGGTCGAGTAAGTGTTGACCTCTATGGCGTCGAAGCAGGCGCATCATTTGGTGGCGATCAAACTTTTTCTAAAAGTGTTGGCGGAAGCCCAAGCAACGTCGCTGTTGCTGCGGCAAAACTCGGCAACAAAACTGTTCTGCTGACAAAAGTTGGTGCCGATCCACTCGGTAGATACATAGTTGAAAAACTAAAAAGTTGGGGTGTCGACACGACATATGTTTCGGCTGAACCAAATGGCTTGACACCTGTCGTACTTGCAGCCCTCGACCCACCAGAAGATCCAAAATTGATTTTCCATCGACAACCAAATGCTCCAGACACGACTATTGATTCAGCATCAGTGCCGCAAGATCTGATTGAAAACTGTGGTGTCTTTTGGATGAGCGGATGCGCACTTTCTACGGGCGCGACGGCAAAGTCTTCGTTCAAGTGGCTCGAACAACGCGGGCGCAAAAAACACACTGTGATCGACCTCGACTACCGACCAAGTTTCTGGTCATCTATGCAAGATGCTGGCGTGGCTGCAAGAGCGGCAATCGCAAACTGCTCGGTTGTAGTCGGCAATCGCACCGAATGTGAAATGGCCATTGGACTGACTGACCCTGACCAAATCGCCGACAAACTTCTTGGTGATGGCGTTTCGCTGGCAATTGTCAAACTTGGAGCTGACGGCGTGATGCTGGCAACCGCCGATGAAAGAATTCGAATTGCTCCCTGCAAGATCAAACTTGTTTGCGGTCTCGGCTCAGGCGATGCATTTGGTGGCGCGCTCGCCCATGGTCTGCTCAACAACTGGACGGTAAGAGAAATTGGTGAGTTTGCCAATGCAGCGGGTGCGTACGTCGCAACGAAACTCACCTGCGCCGATGCGATGCCAACCGAACAAGTTTTACGCTCGTTTATCTCTGACCAACAAAAAATCTAAATTTAGAAACAGCAAAGAAGCCACTCAAATGTTGACCGACGAGAAATACAAAAGTTTGATCGATGCGCGACTGCGCCACCCAGAATCATTCAAAAAAGCACTCGTCAACCGTCGCCGACGAAAGATGATCGGCAAAGACGGTCGCCTTCTAATCGTCGCCGCCGATCACACCGCGCGTGGCATTATCGCTGCGTCAAAAGATCCATTTGCAATTGCAAACCGCAAGTCTTTGCTCGACAGGCTGATGCGTAGTCTCAGCAACCCACTGGTCGACGGCGTCTTGGCCAGCGCCGACATCATCGAAGAACTCGCATGGCTTGGCGCCCTTGAATCAAAACTTGTTTTTGGCACGATGAACCGCGGCGGCTATCTGGGTTCGACTTGGGGGCTCGACGATCCGATGACTGCATACGATGCCGACCACATCGCTTCACTCGGGCTTGATGCCGGCAAAGTTTTGTTACGAATCGAAAACACCGATGCGGGCGTGGGCCGCACCATTGAATACGTCGTCGAGGCGATGCGACTGCTTGCTGAACGAGAGATTGTCTGTCTCGTAGAACCACTGCCGTATACGAAAGACGCAGCAGGAATGCCCGCGCTCGATCGTTCGACAGACCGACTTGACAAAATTATTTCGATTGCTTCAGGCCTTGGGTCATATTCAGGTTTCACCTGGCTCAAGTTGCCAGCGTGGACGAGCCACATCTCTTTGCGCGAATCCACAACTTTGCCGATTCTGTTGCTCGGCGGCGATCCGGGTGAAAACCTCAACGCAACATTTGACGAATGGGCCGGAGCCCTGAAAATTCCGAATGTGATCGGTCTCGTCGCAGGGCGACCGTTACTCTTTCCATATGACGATGACGTCGAAAAATCAATTAGCCGAGCTGCAAGTCTCGTGCATGGCTTGAGCAAATAAATAAATGACTACGACATCGAGTTGGTATTTTCCAAACGGATCACTTGCCACGCCGACCCAGCCTCTCGCGCTTGACGTCAAGACCGCAGGTTGGACTTACTGCGGCATCGATGTCTACGACTTTTCGACAAGCACAAAACAAGTTGAAGTTGACCTTGGCAATCGCGAAGCGGTCATCGTGCCGCTTTCAAGTCTTTCGGTCGATGTTCAACTAGGTGGCAAAAAATACGCTCTCGCTGGTCGACCTGGCGTCTTCGCCGCGGTCGCCGACTGGTTTTATGCGCCACTGGGTTCTAAGTTTTCTTTGTCTGCTCAAAGTGGTGAGGTTGCTGTGTGCACGGCGATTGCGACAAAAGAGTTTGCTGCACACCACGGCTTGGCAAGCTCAGTGCCAGTCGAGCCACGCGGCGCTGGTTTTGCGACTCGCCAAGTCAACAACATCGCCACCCCCGACTCGTTTCAAGGTGCAGACAGAATCATTATCTGCGAAGTACTAACTCCTGGTGGCAACTGGTCGTCGTGGCCTCCGCACCGCCACGACGGTATTGCAGGTTGCCCAAACATGAACGAAGAAATTTACTACTTCAGAATCGGTAAACAACTTTCAGACCATGGTGATGCCGAAGGTCGCGGATACTTTCACGCATACACGGTTGACAAAAAAGTCGACGACACAATCACATTGAGCGACGGCGACGTTTATATTTTGCCCGCCGGTTATCACGGACCTTCAATTGCTGCACCCGAATATCCGATGTATTTTCTCAACGTATTGGCAGGCCCCGCCGAAGATCGCACAATGGCGTTTTGCGACGACCCGAGCCATCACTGGATTCGCGACGCATGGAAGACTCAGAAACTAGATTCGCGTGTACCGATGACTTCGGCAAAAGGTCGAGTCAAAATTTAAATAACAACAACGGAGACAAATATGAAACAACGAATCGGTATTGCAGTTCTAGGTCTTGGATGGATGGGTCAGGCGCACAGCCGAGCTGCATTGCGTATCCCGTCGTTGTTCCCAGATGCAAAGTTCAAACCAGAACTCGTAGTTTGTGCCGACACCGAACAGAGCCGTCGTGATCGCGCCGTCAACGACTTTGGTTTTGCTCGTGCGGTTTCAAGTTTTGAAGAAGCCGTTACAGCAAAAGATGTTGATGCAGTTTGGGTAACGGCACCAAACATGTTGCACGTGCCGATGATCAGCGCCGCAGCAGCCGCTGGAAAAGCAATCTTTAGCGAGAAACCAATCGGCGGCACACCCGCACAAACAGTTGAGGCATACAAGATCGCCCAAAAGCACTCAACTGCAACGGGTGTTGGCTACAACTATTTATGGTCACCACTCGTGATTCATGCTCGCGAGTTAATTCAAAGCGGCGCGATCGGTCGAGTCACTCACTATCGCGGTCGATTCTTGTCGATGTATGGCAGCGATGAACTTGGTC
>CANKZL010000011.1 GCA_947488385.1 Acidimicrobiaceae bacterium
CGCAAGAAGTCGAGCATCGAGATCTTGCGAGTCCAGTCGGCGTTGTCAACCAAAGTCGCTTGTGTTGGACCCTTTTCGAAATCCAAAATTCGCTCAAGCTGCCGTTTGATGCACTGCACATTGTGGTGCAATGTCTCAGGGTCTAGAAGATTTCGTTCTTCGCTGCGACCCGACGGATCTCCGACCATTCCGGTTGCACCGCCAGCCAAAGTAAAAGGTCGATGTCCGAGAAGTTGCAACCGCCGCAGAGTTATTTGCCCCAGCAAGTGACCGATATGCAGCGAGTCGGCTGTTGGGTCAAAACCTACATAAACACCAAGCGACGACTGAGTCGCTCGTGCGGTGATCGCTGCACGGTCTGTGCTGTCGTGAATCAGGCCACGGGCGCCAAACTCTTTGACGAAGTCTTGCGTCGATGCCATGACGCAATATTAGGCGTTAGAACTAGTTAGGTCGTGCGTTGTTTAACGAAGCGACTCGAGTATTCATCACCGTCAACGCCGCATTCAACTCGCTTGCTTGAGCAACACCAGGCACAGGACCACTGCCACCCTTGGTGGTTCGGCGCGCAACACCCACTCCTGGGTTGAGCAAACTGACCGCATCTGGTCCGAGCTTCTTATCGGCGGCAACCAACTGCGAAAGTTTTACCGAATCACGAATTGATTTGCTCACAAGCGCACCAACATGGGCGTGCGCTTCACGAAACGGCATACCTCGCGCCACGAGCCACTCGGCCAAATCTGTTGCACCCAACAACTCAGAATCGGCAGCGCTTTTCATCGCTGGCGCATTTATCTTTGCTGTCGCAATCATGCCGGCCAGGGCTTGCAGTGCGAGTCCCACCTGATTAACAGAATCGAACAACGGCTCTTTGTCTTCTTGTAAGTCGCGGTTGTAGGCCAGCGGCATCGCTTTCAACGTCGCCAGCAAACCCGTCAGGTTGCCAATCAAACGACCCGACTTGCCACGCGCCAATTCGGCGATGTCTGCATTCTTTTTTTGCGGCAACATCGATGAACCTGTTGCATAAGCATCGTCCAGAACAGCAAAACCAAACTCTTGGGTTGTCCACATCACCCACTCTTCGCCGATACGCGACAAATGTATGCCGATCATCGCCAAATCAAAAAGTGCCTCGGCCACGAAGTCGCGATCAGACACCGCATCAAGTGAATTATTGAACCTACGCGCAAAGCCAAGTTCGCTGGCAACAAAATCGGCATCAAGAGGCAAGGATGAACCTGCCAGCGCACCCGCACCCAGCGGCGACACATCGAGTCTTTCGATTGTTTGCGTCAAGCGATCTACATCGCGCAACAACGACCATGCATGTGCAGCAAAATGATGTGCGAGCAAAACTGGCTGTGCGTGTTGCATGTGGGTGTAGCCGGGCAAATAAACGCCGTCGCTACCCCAGCCGAATTCATTGGCGCGCTTGTTGAACACATCGCACAGCTCAAGAGTCAACTTGGCAATATTTGCAAGTTCACGTTTGCACCAAAGACGAAGCGCCGTCGCCACCTGATCATTTCGACTGCGACCCGTGTGTAACTTCGCTCCGGTGTCTCCCGCGATTTGGGTTACTCGCCTCTCAATTGCAGTGTGAATATCTTCGTCGCTTTGAACGAACTCGAATTTGTTGCTCGCAAACTCTTGGTACACAGTTTCTAACGCCGAGAGAATCTTCTCGCCTTCGCTTTTAGAAATAATCTGTGCGTGCACAAGACCTTTGACATGGGCTTTTGATCCAGCAATGTCGTCTCGCCAAAGTTTTTGGTCAAACGACAGACTCTCGGTGAATTTCATCAAAGTTTCAGCCGGGCTGACCTCGAACCTGCCGTGCCAAAGTGGTTGATCAGCCATTGTTCAGACCTGCGAGTTCTCGAATGTCTTTGGCGAGTTGCTTCGCTGTGTGCTTTGCGCTTGCCACGCACATCATTGTGTCATCACCAGCGACTGTGCCGAGCAATCCCTGCAAGCGAGATCGATCAAGTGCCGAAGCAACGACGTGAGCACAACCCGGCGGCGTGCGCACAACAACAATCGGCTCGTTGAATTGAACGTCAGCCACCCATTCAGCTAAAACTCGCTTCAATTGATCTGGCGGCGATAAACGGTCTGGTTCAAATTCTGGTATCGCATAGGTCGTTTCACCGGCGGTCGTGCGAACTTTCACCGCACCAAGATCTTCGAGGTCGCGCGACACCGTGGCTTGCGTCGCCTTGATGCCTTTCTTTTTCAACAACTCACGCAACTGTGGCTGACTCGTCACGGTTTGAGAACTCACAATTTTGGCAATCAATTGTTGACGTTGCACCTTTGAACTCATATTGATACCCCCATTAGATGTGCAAGCAATCCTCGAGCGGCGTGCATTCTGTTGTGTGCTTGCGACACAACACGGCTTTGTGCGCCGTCGATAACTTCGGCAGTTACTTCAACTTCTCTGTGCGCGGGCAGACAATGCATAAAAATTGCACTCTTGTCGGCAACCGCCATAACACTGGCGTCGACTCTAAAGTTTGCAAAGTCGATCATCCGTTTCGCGGTTTCGGCTTCTTGGCCCATCGACACGAAGACGTCTGTGTGCACTGCATGCGCACCGATAGCGGCGATTTGAGCCGAAGAATGTTGCTCGACCGACGCTGCACCGAGACTTGAAATTCGGTTCAGTTCACTTTCGTCGGCGCCATAACCCTTTGGGCAACCAAGTCGAATGTGCATGCCCTCGAGTGCACATGCTTCAACCAAAGATCGCGCCACATTGTTGTAGTCGCCCACCCAAGCCACAGTTTTTTGCGCCAGCGCACCGAGTTCTTGACGCATCGTCAAGACATCTGCAAGCGCCTGCAACGGATGCGACTGCTCGCTCAACATATTGATAATCGGCACACTTGAAACTTTCGCCATTCGCTGCAAAACAGAATGTGCAAAAACACGCGCCGCAATCACATGGTGATAACCGGCCATGATCCGCGTTACATCTTCAACTGTTTCACGTTCGTCAAAGCCAACTTCTTCACCACGAGTGAATATCGGGTGTCCACCGAGTTGCACGACTGCCATCTCCATGCTGTGTCGAGTTCGGTTTGAAGGCTTTTCAAAGATCAATGCAACACCCTTGTCACCCAAAGGGCGACCCAGCTTTGCAACATCTGCTTGCGCCAGATTTAAAACGCTGTTCAAGTCTCGCGCTGACAAATCAGTGATGTCTAAAAAGTGTCGAACTGTCATAACACCGCTTTCATAATCTCAATGGCTTCGTCAATCTCGGCTGAACTGACCGTGAATGGTGGCGCCAAACGCAAAGCATGACTCGTAACACCATTTACGACTAGACCAGATGCCAATAACTCGCTGGCAACTTTTTTTGCATCAAACTCGCTGCTCAGCTCGGCGGCGAGCAACAGTCCTCGCCCACGTACATCGACAACGCCTTTTATCGTGCGAAGTTTCGCCGACAACTCTTGACCTTTTTGTTGCACCACGGCAGGTGCGTCCATATCGATCATCAATTGCATAGTCGCACGCGCAGCAGCAGTTGCCAGAGCAGTGCCGCTATAGGTGCTGCCATGATCGCCAGGTTTGAACACGCCAGCAACTTCTTTGGTTGCCCACAGCGCACCAATTGGCATTCCGTTGCCCATGGCTTTGGCCAACATCACGACATCTGGCTTTATCTGTGCATGCTCAAAACCAAACCACTTTCCTGTTCGCGCAAAACCTGTCTGAACTTCATCGATCATCAACAAAATGCCACGTTCGGTGCAAAGTTTTCTGGCCGCCTGCAGATATTCGGTCGAAGCCGGGATCACACCACCTTCGCCTTGAACAGTCTCGAGCAAAACTGCCGCCACTGAATCATCTAACGACGACTCGAGAGCTTCGATGTCGTTAAATACGACATGACGAAAACCCTCTGGCATCGGAGCGAAGGGTTCATGCTTTTCGGGTTGACCTGTGGCCGCGAGCGCAGCAAGAGTTCGTCCGTGAAAACTACCTAGTGCGCTTACAACTACGTGCTTGCCGCGGCCACCAAATTTTCGTGCAAGTTTGATGCCCGCTTCGTTTGCCTCGGCCCCAGAGTTGCAAAAGAAAACTTGACCCAAACTTTGACCGCCCATAGATGAACTCACAAGTTTGTCGACCATCATCGCCGTCTGGGTTGCCACGGGGTTCGCAAAAAAATTGCTGACATGCAACAGCGTGTTGGCTTGATGCGCAATCGCCGCGGCAACAACAGGGTGGCTATGTCCGAGCGAAGTTACGGCAATGCCACACAGAAAATCTAAATAACGCTTGCCATTCACATCCCACAATTGCGTTCCTTGACCACGTTCAAACATCACTTGAGGCGGGCCGAATACGGGCATGAACGGGCACTCTGGGCGGCCCTGCAAAAGTGCATTGGCAGTTTTGTTCTCGCTAAATGCGTGGCTCTGACTCGTCGACATCTCGACCACTACCCTTTTGAAACCATCGTGCCGACGCCGGCATCTGTAAACAATTCGAGAAGCAACACGTGGGCAATTCGACCATCCAAGATGTGGGCTTGAAAGACACCTCGTTCAATTGCGGCAACGCAACTTTCAATTTTTGGGATCATCCCTCCGTCAATCGCTCCTGACCCGAGCAAACTTCGCAGTTGCGATGTTGTGGCCTGACGTAACAGCGAACTCTGGTCGTCCTTGTCGGCTCGCACGCCCGCAATATCGGTGAGGTAAACCAATTTCTGTGCGCCAAGCGCTTCGGCCAATGCACCTGCTGCCGTATCAGCATTTATGTTGTACGCCTGACCAGTGTTATCTGTGCCCAGAGTGGCCACAACGGGAATCTGCGAGTCATCCAACATCTGCTTGACAATCGTTGCATCAACTTTTGTGATGTCACCGACAAAACCAAGTGCCGAATCACGAGATGTCACCATGAACATGTTCGCGTCTTGTCCAGACACTCCGACGGCTGGTGCACCGTGTTGATTGATCGCCGATACCAACTGCGGATTCACTGTTCCGAGAAGCACCATGCTCACGATCTCCATCGTCTCGGCATCGGTTACGCGTAGTCCATTATGAAAACTTGGTGTTTTGCCGAGTCTTTCCATCAATGCTGAAATCTGTGGTCCACCACCGTGCACAACAACAGGTTTGATACCCACGGCATGAAGCAACGCAACATCTTTCGCAAAAGAACTTAAAGCGTCGCTCTCGCTCGCCCCTGCAAGTGCATTGCCGCCGTACTTAATGACCACGACTTTGCCCGCAAATTTTTGAATATACGGCAAAGCTTCAATCAATAAATTTGCGACCTTGGCCGAGTCGGCTACTTGTGGGTCAATCAATGAACGAGTTTCTTTGCTCATGGATACATTCCGACTTTGCTGAGTCCGGTTGTCTCGTCAAGTCCAAGTGCGACATTTGCTGCTTGCACAGCCCCGCCAGCTGCACCCTTGGTCAAATTATCAATCGCTGACAGCACGACTACGTATCCGGTGCGCTCATCAAATCTCGCCGAAAGATGAACCGAGTTAGAACCAAGCGTCGCTTTGGTTGATGGCGATGCAGGTCGCACTGCCACAAATGGCTCACGCGCATACGCACGACTCAACACTGCGAGCAAAGATGCGGTACTTGTATTAGCCGAGTCAACTGGTCGCGCATAACAAGTTGCCAGAATGCCACGATTCATCGGCGCCAAATGAGGCGTAAACAAAATTTGTGCACCAGTAATTTGTTCGATCTCAGGTGTGTGACGATGATCAAGCAACCCGTATGCGGTGAAGTCTTCGTCCACAGTGCAAAACGAATTAGTGCTCTTCAATGCTCGTCCGGCACCAGATACCCCAGAGGCCGCATCAACTATTACACCAACGGTTGAAATTACGTTTGCTTTTACAAGTGGCGCGAGAGCCAAACTTGCCGCAGTCACGTAGCAGCCCGGTGTTGCAATCAACTTGGCATTTTTCAATTCTTGGCGATACAACTCTGGCAAACCGTAAACCGCAGCAGCCAGCTCAGACTTGGCGTTGTGCTCGAAACCATACCAATTTGGGTAGAGCGACGAATCTTTCAAACGAAAAGCTGCACTGCAATCAACAACAAGTCGAACTTTGTTAATTAACTCAGGCACGATTTGCAAACTTGCCTCGTGTGGCAATGCCAAAAAAACCACATCACATTTAAGTGTCTTCTCGAGCGAGTATTCGTCAAAAACTAGATTTGGATAAGCAGTTGTCAAACTCGGGTAAAGCGAAGACGCCAAACTGCCTGCCTGCGAGTCACCAGTGGCATAGACAACTTTGAACTCCGAATGGGCGGCGCAGATTCGCAGTAGTTCGGCTCCGACAAAGCCCGAAGCCCCCAAAATGCCAACAGAAATCATATATGTATGATTATACGGTGCAGTGCATAACTATGCAAGCATCTTTTTTAGGGCGATAACTCGCTTTTTCTCGCACTCGTCTCGCACCCAACACCTTTCAAAGTGATCGTTTACGAGCCCAACCGACTGCATCAAGGCATGCATTGTGGTCGGGCCAACAAAGGCGAACCCCCTGCCGCGAAGAGCCTTCGACAGTGCTTCAGACTCTGGGGTACTCACGGCGATATCTGTGTTCTTCTTCGGGGCTCTGCGCTTCGTGTTCGTCGAATTCTCTGGGCAAAACGACCAAACGAATTTTGCCAACGAACCAAGCTCTTGTTGCAGCTCCAAAGTCGCGTGGGCATTATTGATTGTCGCTTCGATTTTTCCACGATGGCGCACGATCCCCTCGTTCTTCATCAGACGATTGACATCGCGCGCAGAATATTTAGCAACTCGCTTCGGTTCAAAATTTGCAAACGCCAACCTGAATGCCGGTCGCTTGCGCAAAATTGTAAGCCAGCTCAAACCAGATTGAAAACCCTCAAGACAGATCTTTTCAAAAATTCCGTCTTCGCTCGTCACGGGTCTTCCCCACTCTTGGTCGTGATAGCGCATGTACTCAAGATCATTGACACACCATTGGCAGCGTTTCTTGCGGTCATTGCCGATAACAAGACTCGCCGCGCTAGTCATTGTTCAAAACTTGAAGTCTTAATTGCACTACCAGTTTTTTGCCAACTCAGTTGCGGAGATGAGCACCGAGTTTTGCCGCCGCATCAAGACAACGTTGACGAATCGTCGTTACTTCTACGTCAGTCAAAGTTCTGTCGACAGCCTGCAAGCACAACCTAAAAGTGAGACCACGAGTGTTATCGGCAAGACCTGCACCGCGATACACGTCGAATAGTTCGAGATCGACCAGTTCTAACCCGCCTGCTTGGCGCAATGCTTTTTGTAACGTCGCGGCCGACTGACTGTTAGGCACCGAAAATGCCAAGTCAAAATCACTTCGTGGAAATCGGCTCACAGCCTTCGCAGTTGGCACGCGAGAAGACTCAGATAACAAAACCGAGAGATTTAGCTCTAGACATGCAACCGAAGTAGTAATGCCATTTTTTGCCAATACTCCTGGGTCAATTTCGCCGACGCAGCCCAATACTTGTTTACCCCGACGCAAAGTTGCACTTCTAGTCGGGTGATAGCCCGGCTGGACACTGCCCTGATCTAGCTGTGCGCCAAAATTCATGACTGCCGACAACTGACTCCACCAATCGATTGCTAATTCGCTCGTCGCACCGGCAGCAACCAAACAAATTGACTCATATTCATCTGGCAACCCGTCGGCCGATGACGGCGAACCAATCGGGTAAACATGGCCCAATTCAAACAACAAAATGTTTGTTGCACGATGAGACAAGTTGTAGCTAATCGCCTTCAACAAACCAGGTCGCAACGACGTGCGCAACACGCTCTCTTCAAAGACAAGAGGATTCGCCAGGCGAATAGCAAGTTCTTCACCCAAGCCGGCCTTTTCAAGGTCACCTGGAGCCAAAAACGGGTTGGGCATCGCCTCGCTGAGACCCAAACTGAGAACCACTTCGCGCATATCTCGTCGCCGTTGTTGCACTGGCGAAAGTCGGCCATGCATCGTTGACTGCGGCACAATTTTGCCGAGTTGCTCATATCCGAAATGACGAGCCACTTCTTCGACAAGGTCTATTTCTGATGTGCAATCAGGTCGCCACGAGGGTACGGCAATCTTGATAGTCGGAGCTTTCGGATTCGTAACCGACTTCGTTACAAAACCAATTTTTGTCAACATTGCGCTCACAGATTTAGTTGAAAGCTTGGTGCCGAGAATTCGGTTCACCTGAGCCAGGCGCAACGCCACAATTCTTTGCTTGGGTGGCAAATTCTTTTCTTTAGAGTCAGCCGCGCCAGCATGCACCACCAAATTCGGGCACGACTCGCGCAACAAACTGGCGAACCTGCTCACTGCGTGGTCAATTCCGTGCGGGTCAACTCCGCGTTCAAAACGCATCGATGCTTCAGACCTCAAATTGAGTCGTCCCGCAGTCTTGGCAACACCCGATGCTTCAAACCAAGCAGTCTCAAGCGCAACTGTCGTAGTGCTGTTACTAATTTCAGTGCTCGCACCACCCATTACACCAGCCAGGCCGATCGCCACATCTTTGCCGTCGCAGATCAACAAATCTGTTGATTCAAGTTCACGAGTTTGTCCGTCAAGGGTCACCAAAGTTTCGCCTTGGCGCGCACAGCGAATCTTGAAACCGTTGTTAACTTTCTCAGCGTCAAAGGCATGAGTGGGTTGATTCAATTCAAGCATCACTAGGTTTGACGCATCAACGACATTATTTATTGGACGCATGCCGCAATTAGCCAATCGTCTTGCGATCCAATCTGGTGAGTCGCCCACCACAACACCCGACATCACCGTCAAGTTGTATCTCGCGCAACGCTGCTTATCGACAATCGAAACTTTGATCGACTTAGACGAGCCTTTCTTAGATTTATCTCCTGGCGGGGTTGCTACTTTTACCCCCAAGTGCGCACCCAAATCTCGCGCGACGCCAAGGTAGCCATTGCAGTCTGGTCGATTGCGAGTCACGTCTAAATCAAAAACACAGTCACTCTCGATACCGAGTGCGGCGAAAACTTCAGCGCCGAGTTTCAAGTCTTTGGGCAAAATCAAGATTCCATCCGCATCTGCGGTAATACCTAGTTCGGTCCCCGAGCAAAGCATGCCATGACTGTCAATACCCAAAATTCCACGAGGTGTAATTACTCGACCATCAGGCATTGTCGTACCCAAAGTTGCAAGTGGAATCAGGTCGCCGGGTTTCATATTGAAAGCCCCACACCACACGTGCAACTCTTTGCCATCACCTGCATCGACATAGACACGATGAACCTTGGCCGCATCTGGGTGACGCTCTGTGCGCAAAACCTTGGCGACCACAACGCCCTTCACAGGTGTGCCAACAATTGAGACCGACTCGACTGCCAAACCCAGGCTCGTCATCGCAGCAGCCAACTTTTCAGAGTCATTGCCGAATGCGCCGAAGTCGTTCAACCAAGAATTAAGAATCTTCACTAGAACTGCCTCAAGAATCGCAGATCATTTGTATACATCTCTCGAATGTCTTCTACTTTGTGTCGTTCTTTGGCCATGCGGTCAATGCCGAACCCAAAGGCGAAGCCACTGAACTCTTCTGGGTCAATGCCACCACTGATCAAAACATTTGGATGCACCATGCCGCAACCGCCTAATTCGATCCACTCGCCATCTGCCCGACGAATATCAAATTCTGCACTGGGTTCAGTAAACGGAAAAAACGAAGGTCGAAGGCGACTCGTAAATTCGTTGCCAAAAAAAGCCTTGGTGAACGCCTCAATCGTCCCGGCCAAATGAGCAAAAGTTATTCCGCGATCAATCACAAGTCCTTCAATTTGATGAAACACCGGCATGTGAGTTGCATCTGGGGTGTCGCGACGAAACACGCGACCCGGCATGATCGCATAGATCGGCGGCTTCCAAGACTTCATCACGCGAATCTGCACTGGTGAAGTGTGCGTGCGCAATAAAACTGAACCTGGCTCTCCGTATTCAAGAAACATCGTGTCGAACTCTGAGCGCGCCGGATGCGACTTGGGCATATTCAACGCTTCGAAATTATGAAAATCAGTTTCTACTTCGGGACCTTCGGCGATCTGAAAACCTAATCCGATAAAGACATCTTCAAGTCGTTGAGTCGCCTGCGTAACAATATGGCTGTGACCACGTCGACGCTGTGCGAGCAGCTCTGTCAGATCAAGAGCCTCGCGGGCGATTCGCGCCGCAATCTCGGCGCCAGCAAAGTCGCTTGTTCGCGCTTCAAGTGCTGCAGCGATTTGCGTAGCGGCCGCATTTAGCAACTGCCCAATCGATCGTTTGTCTTCAACAGACGACAACTTGCCCATGTCACTTTTGAAACTATTTAAAGTGCTGTCTTTTTTGTTCAACTCGGCACTCAGTGCCCGCAACGACACCAAATCAGCAGCACTAGTGATCGCCGCCAAAGCAGCATCTTGAGCGACCTTTATTGCCTGGCTCATTGACCCCACAGAGTTTTGCTCAGACATCGTTATCTAACTTTAGTCGTGTAGGCCTTCTAAAAAGAGTTAATTATTGTGTTGGCGCTTCACTTCAAAGCACAAAAGAGTTGCCGCCATTGCGACATTCAGGCTCTCGCCACGACCAGCATGCGGAATCGTCAACCAGCAATCCAACTTCGTGTTCATGGGCAATCCGTGTGCTTCGTTCCCAAGCACGATTGCGACTCGCCCGGCAAGATCAGCATTCGTGAAGTCAACAGAACTCTCAAGTTGATGACTCGATGAGCCGCACAATTTGAAACCAAGTTCACCAACTTCTTCTAAAGACACAGATTCAAAGACAGGAATATTAAAAATTGCACCGGCCGATGCTCGAACAACTTTCGGACTGAACGCGTCTACCGTGCCACCTGTCAAGAAAACCGCCCTTGCTCCGGCGGCTTCAGCCGACCGCAAAATGGTTCCTAAGTTTCCTGGGTCAGAGATTTTGTCGGCGACAACAACCCAATCTTTCTCTCCAGATTTGAGTTCGTCAATATCGTGCTCACGCTTCAAAACAATCGCGATTACAGGCTGTGGTGACGTGGTTGACGCCACTCGCTCCATTACTCCTGCGGCGAGATCATTCACGGCACTACCTGCACCAGAACATGCGACTGCCCCAGGCGCGACAAACTGAGATTCGATTTTCCATCCTGCGCGAATTGCTTCGTCAATCAGGGTTGCGCCTTCTGCAGCGAACGCCTTTTCTTTTGCTCGCTCAGATTTATCGTTTACAAGCCTGCGTAATCGCTGAACCCGATTGCTCGTGAACGCGAGTGGCAACAGACTCAGACGAGTGCGCCCTTTGCAGTTTCAACTAATTTTGCAAATGCTTTTTCGTCGTGCACTGCGAGATCAGCCAAGATCTTGCGATCAACGGTGATTCCGGCGGCCGACAAGCCAGCAATGAAACGGCTATAGCTCATGTCGTGCAATCGACAGCCTGCGTTGATTCGTTGAATCCACAAACTGCGAAACTCGCCCTTCTTTGCGCGACGGTCGCGGAATGCATACTGACCCGAGTGCAACACCTGCTCGTTTGCCGAGCGGAATGTGCGACTACGGTCGCCGTAATAACCTTTTGCTTTTTCAAGAATCGCTCTGTGCTTCTTACGAGCGTGAACACCACGTTTAACTCTGGCCATTTTCGTTTCCTTTCACTAAAAATTTGACTTTGACTGGTTAATTCTCTTTTTACCGCTCGGCAAGCAACCGCTTGATTCGCTTCACATCACCTGTATGCACATCTACTGTGCCGTCCAAACGACGTGTGCGCTCGCTCGACTTGTGTTCAAACAAGTGCTGACGCATCGACTGCTGACGGCGAAGCTTGCCAGTACCAGTTTTCTTAAATCGCTTCTTGGCTGTCTTGGATGTTTTCATCTTCGGCATTTTGTTTCTCCGTTTCGGTTGTCGTTGTAGAAATTTCTGGTTTCGGGGCTTCGGGCCTTGCTACTGCCGGCTTGGCATTCGCGGGACGTTTTGCTGCTTTTTTATCTGGCGAGAGAACCATCGTCATATTTCGACCTTCAAGACGCGCCGAGGTGTCGACTTTGGCTATCGGACCGAGTTGCTCGATCACGGCATCCAAAATCTTTGACCCCAACTCTGGGTGAGCCATTTCACGTCCGCGAAATTGCAGGGTGACTTTTACCTTGTGGCCTTCGTCGAGAAACTCGAGCATATGGCGCACTTTGGTGTCAAAGTCTCCTTTGGCAATCTTCGGCTTGAACTTGACTTCCTTCATTGTGATCTGCACCGTCTTCTTGCGGGACTCCTTCAGACGTTGTGCCTCTTCGTAACGGAACTTGCCGTAGTCCATAATTCGACATACGGGTGGTTCGGCTAACGGAGCAACTTCAACAAGGTCTAAATCGGCCTTGCGTGATCGCTCAAGTGCATCTTCGATACTGACGACTCCAACTTGTGATCCGTCTGCGTCAACAAGTCGAACCTGTTTGGCTCGAATTCTCTCGTTGTAGCGCGGCTCATTATTTGGCGGTGCTATGACTGTTCACTGCTTAACAAGCGGCTGTGCCTCCTCTTTCGTAGTTGATAAAACCCGAAGTCAAGAGTCAGATTTGTCGCGGCACGCGAGTCGAGGCCAACAGCGGAAAACCGCTGCATTCAGCTCGACCCAGACGCACTCAACAACAAAGTTCTAACTATCAAACTTCGTAAATCTTGGTGGCTAGGTGGGAAACTAGTTTCCACTTTTGCTGTTGTATTTGAAAAGATATTGACTACCTCTTCAATTACGTACGGCATAATGGTAGCGCAAATGAGTGACAACCCCACCCCAGAACAAGACAAGGCACTGGCCGAAGCCCGAGCGCGCCTTGCTGAGACCCCTGCAAATGTTGTTGT
>CANKZL010000012.1 GCA_947488385.1 Acidimicrobiaceae bacterium
TGGGCGACACCCATGATCGGGGCGACAATGTGCATGCTGGTTGAAAGTTCTTCGAGCGACTTTGCTTCGTGAGTCGCACCCCAAATATTTGAGTCGGTGCTGTAGGCCTTTTGCGCCGAATCTCGGTAAGGCAATTTCTTTGCAGTGAGAAACGCGCTCATTTCTGCTCGACCACCCATCTCGCGCACGAAGTCAACGTCGAGCCATGGTTTGTAGATTCGCAGATTCGGATTCGCAAGCAACCCGTAGCGGTAGAAGCGCTCAATGTCGTTGCCCTTGAATGTGCTGCCATCGCCCCAGATATCTACGCCGTCATGTTTCATTTCGCGAACCAGCAATGTGCCGGTCACTGCGCGACCGAGTGGCGTCGTGTTGAAATATGTTTTGCCAGCAGTTGTGATGTGGAATGCGCCGCACTGCAAAGCAATTAGCCCTTCTTGAACTAACAATTCGCGACAGTCGACGAGTTTGGCAGCAACGGCACCATAAGTTTTTGCTCGTTCGGGAATCGACTCGAGATCTGTTTCGTCGGGTTGTCCGATGTTGGCCGTGTACGCGTAAGGCAAAGCGCCGCGTTCGCGCATCCACGCAACTGCAGCCGAGGTATCGAGCCCTCCAGAAAATGCGATGCCGACTCGTTCGCCGCTAGGTAGTGAAGTTAAAACTTTTGAGCCAGAACTAGTTGAACTAGTTGCGCCAGTTTTTTCAGAGCCCAAATCTTTTTTTGCCACGTCTTAACGGTACAGACCCCAGCGAGTTGAAACCGAGAGGGTTTTAAAACCCAGACTTCACCGAGCGTCGACGCCCTGCGGTGGCTGCGATCGTGGTTAACGCAGTGCAACCAGCAAGAATCGCTTCGCCGAGGGCGATGCCGGGCGAGCGCGAAATGTCAAAGATGCTCGTTGCCGCAAGAAGCGCCGTGGCGAGTAGTCCGGCGATTGGTGAAAGTTGCGAGGCACGAACTGTAACTAAAACAACGACCGCTGGGGCCAAAAACGGCACGACTGCCAATATTGATAGCGCGCCTGAAAATTGCAACCACCAAGTCGGTTTGCCGACTGTCTGTGCTGAAATCGCCAAGACGACAAGCGAGCCGGCGATCAATAAGTGCGTGATGACAACGGCGACTGCCCAAGGTTTTGTAAGCGAACCAGAGCGCAAAGACTGAGTTTCGCTGGGCGGGGGTAGAGACGACATTGCAAGTCTGACAATAGCCTGAGAAGCGTATGTTGCAGGCGAAATTCGAAAAATTAAGTGTATTTTTCCCGATGTGGAACGAAGAGCAATATTTGCAACGCGCACTGAATGCGGCGCAAGAACTTTGTGTTGAATTACAAAACACTGAAGTAATCAGTGATTATGAGTTGATTATCGTCAATGATGCGTCGACCGATTCGACGGCGCAACTTGCCAACGCCGCCGCGGCACGAGACAGCCACGTAAAAGTCGTGCATCACCCGGTTAATCGCAAACTGGGCGGATCAATTAAGTCTGGGTTTGCTGCAGCAACGGGAGATGTAATTCTTTACACCGACGCGGACTTGCCTTTTGATATGCGAGAAGTTCACAACGCAATGCGCTTGATGCGCCAGTACGAAGCCGACATTGTGAGTGCCTACCGATTTGATCGAACCGGCGAAGGTTACGTTCGAGTTATTTACTCGATGTTTTATAACTTGATGGTGCGAGTCTTGTTTGGCGTGCGGTTTCGCGATATCAACTTTGCGTTCAAATTATGTCGCAAGTCAGTGTTTGACAAGATCGTTCTTGAGAGCGAGGGTTCGTTTATTGACGCCGAACTGATAGTCAGCGCAAAGAAATTGAACATGGGTGTCGTGCAATTCGGCGTCGACTACTTTCCGCGTACGCGTGGCGTATCAACTTTGAGTTCGCCCAGTGTGATCGTCAAGATTTTGCGTGAGGCATTCAAGCTACGAAAAAAACTCAATGCGATTAGGCCCACGAGTCTTAATGACGGTTTGAAACAGTAGAGATTTAAAGATGAATTCTTTCAATGACTTTCCTGATGAATTTGGCGGCCTTGAGCCAGACAACTTGCCAAAAATCGTCACGACGCTCGACAGGTGGAGGTTCGCTCTCGTTGCTTTCGCAGTTTTGATGACCGTGGTTGCTGTGGGTGTGCTCTCGAGTTCATCTGATGAGTCGTCATCTGAGGTTGCGAATCCAGACGTTGTTGTCGATTCAAGTTTGGTACCACTAATCACGGTGCCGTTAGAGCGAACCCTCGAATTGGGGATGAAGGGCGATGATGTTTTGCGCCTTCAGCAAAGACTCAAAGATTTGAAGTTTGATCCGGGCCCAGTTGACGGCGAATTTGGCCAGAACACCGTGCAGGCAATGTGGGCGTTTGAAAAACTCGTGTTGGGCGTGCCACGTGAACAGGCAACCGGTGTTGTTACGGCTTCAACTTGGTCGATAATGCAGTCAAATTTGAAATTTAAGCCGCGCCGAGTTGCTGATTCGCCGAATCATGTTGAGGTTTATCTGCCCGAGCAAGTTTTAATCGTGTTTTCAAACCAAGAACCAGTTCTGATCACGCACATGTCAAGTGGCACTGAAGAGCCTTGGTGTGAAGAAGTGAAAATTGACCCAGGTGAAGAAGGAAACAAAACAGATCAGCAGATCAAAATTGGTATCTGTGGCGAAGCAGTTACACCCCCAGGGCTTTTCTACTTTTACAATCGACGCACCGGGATGCGAGAAACAAAATTAGGTTCGCTCTACAACCCTGTTTACTTCAACTACAACATTGCCGTGCACGGGGCGATTCTCGTGCCGCTCAAGCCGGCTTCGCATGGCTGTATTCGAATACCGATGTCGGTGGCAAGGTATTTTCCGGCGCTCGTCAAATATGGCGACCGTGTTTATATTTTTGATGGCATCAAAGAACCAGAAGAATATGGCTCGCCAGTTGCACCGTTTGACAAACCAGATCCGAATTACACGACGATACCGACCGAGACAACTCTGCCTGTTGTGACCACTACGGTTGGGCTCGTGCCAACGACACTTGCTGGTTCGACTGCTGCGACATCAACGACGACGACAACAACAATTACAACGACGACGGCGCCGTGAATACGTACGACGAGTTTTCAATGTTTGGCGAGAACATTGCCGAATATGCACTAAATGTTGCGACTCTGCCAAAAGTTCAGCGTGTGTCAATGAAATTGAGCGACGGCCGCACGATGAGTGCGTTGCAGTGGGGCACAGACACGCCAGAAGTTTTGTTTGTGCACGGCAGCGCGCAAAACGCCCACACTTGGGACACCGTGATCTTGGCAATGGGCGTATCGGCTATCGCAATCGACATGCCGGGCCACGGCCATTCATCGTGGCGATCAGACGGCAACTATGAACCAGCAGTTTTGGCTCGTGATGTTGCGACTGCAATAGAAACTTGGGCACCGAAAGCAAAACTCATTGTCGGAATGTCGTTAGGTGGTCTCACGACGGTTGCTCTTGCGGGGGCTCGCCCAGATCTTGCCCCACGAATAGTTGTTGTAGACATCACACCAGGGGTGAATTCGCAGAAGTCGAAAGCGATTACCGACTTTGTCAACGGCCCACAAACCTTTGCAAGTTTTGAAGAGCTTCTTGCACGAACCATTGAACATAATCCGACGCGTACGCAAAGTTCTCTGCGTCGCGGAATTTTGCATAATGCCAAGCAACTCGAAGATGGTTCATGGCAGTGGCGCTATGACCGGTCGACTCACGCACCAGTAGAGGACGCCGCAAAAAAAGTCGAGAGACTTTCGGCGTTGTGGGGTGTCATCGAAAACCTGAAGTGTCAAATGTTGTTGGTTCGTGGCGGAGTATCACCAGTTGTAGATGACGCCGATGTTGCAGAGTTGCAGCGACGTAAACCTGACGCTGAAGTCTTGGTTGTTGACGGTGCTGGGCACTCAGTTCAAGGTGATCGTCCAGTAGAGCTCGCGACCGCTCTGACTCGGATTTTGCAAAGTTAACTAAGTATCTTTGTCTCATGCGTAAATTAGGGCGTCCAACTGCGTGCGAAGGAGTTGACACGCGTGAGCGCCTACTTATTGAAGCCCGTCGTTGTTTTGCAACAGAGGGATATGACGCCACAACAAATAAAAATCTCGCCAAGTCTGCTGGCATCACCACTGCGGCGATTTACCACTATTTTCCCTCAAAAATTGAGATGTATGTTGCCGTGTTCATGGATGTGCAGAAACTTGTCTGCAGCACAATTGAAAACTCGGTTAGATCAGATCGGGAGATAACGGAAAATATCTCAAGCATGGTTGACGCGCTTGCGGCATTGACCGTGCGCGAACCGGCTGTTGTTTCGTTCGTGCTGAGCGTTTCGTCTGAAGCACACCGTCACCCGGAGCTGATGCAGGCTGTTTTGCCCGTGCGCGGACAGATCGGCCGCATCTTGTTAATGATTTCTGAGCAGGCAGTTGAGCGAGGTGAAGTCAACCCAGAGATTTCGGCTCAGTCACTTGAAGACATGTTGATGGTCGTGTTGGCTGGACTTGCTCGATTCAATATGGTGTATCGCGACGCACGACGGACCACCGAACTTATTAAGTCGATGAAACTTATGCTCGCTGGCTCTGCATTTAAAGTGTCTGAAGCAGTTTAATTTTTCGTCGCTTTTACTGAGTCGACAAAAAATATCGCCAAGCCAACCCAAACAAACGCAAAGCCTAAAAGCTTTGTCGCGTTGAGTTCTTCGTTGTAGGCGAGCCAACCCAGCAAAAAGTTGAACGTGGGAACGAGATATTGCATCGGCCCGAGGACGCTTAAGCGAACGCGGCGCGAAGCGGCACCAAACATCAACAGCGGAAGTGCGGTCATCAAACCGGTGAGCAGGACCAAAATCCATTCGGCAAGATTTGCTGTGTTCGGCACAGAGTCTGTGCGGTTGAAAGTGATTAATACGAGAACGGATGCAGGTAAGACGAGCGCGACGACTTCACCAGAGAGACTTTCGAGGCTCGTAAGTTTGATTTGTTTTTTGAGATAGCCGTAACTGCTCCATGAAGTTGCGATGAGTAATGCTCGCCACGGAAGTTGCCCATAAGAAAAAGTCAAAATTGCAATGGCGATAGTGGCGAGGCCGATCACGAGCCGGTGCGAGGTGCGGATTGGTTCGCGTAGCACGATGAAGCCAATCATCATCGTAAAAATTGGAGCGATGAAATAGCCGAGTGCAGTTTCAAGAACGTGGTCGTGTACGACTGCCCAAACATAAGTTGTCCAGTTGACAGATAGCAAGATGCTGGCCAGACCGATTCGCAGTCGAACTTGAGGTTCGCGCAATGCAATGAGTAAATTTCGTAACTGTTTGTTGTACATCAAGATTGCTAACAACACGACTGCTGACGTAACGATGCGCCAACCGATTAATTCGAAGGCATTGAAATCTTTAAGAAACTTCCAGTAGATCGTGAGAAATCCCCACGTGATGTAAGCGCCAAGTCCGTAGGCGATGCCTGTTCGTTCAGTGGATTTAGACACGAGTAAGAACCCTAGTCAGTAGCCTTTAATTAATGGCAAATGAAGTTTTAGAGGTTTGGCAACAAGTTTTAGCCAACGCTGACCGTTTGCGCAACGAGAGTCTGCGAGAACTGTTTAATCAAGATAAGTCTCGGGCTCAAAGCTTGACTCGAACTTTGAAAGATGGCGATACAGAGATCGTCGCGGACTTTTCGAAGCAATTGATTGATCAACAAGCTTTAGATTCGTTGCTGTTGCTCGCCAAGCAATCAAAAGTTCTTGAGAAATTCGCCCAGATGTGTCAGGGCGCAATAGTTAATCTCACCGAGAATCAGCCGGCACTGCACACTGCTTTAAGAGCAGATGCAAAGTCGTCGGTGCTCGTAGAAGGCAAAAATGTAGTGGCGCTAGTTCATGAAGAGTTGGCGAAGATAAAAGCTTTTACAGAAAAAGTGCGTCGTGAGAAGAAATTCAAAACCGTGGTCAACCTCGGTATTGGTGGAAGCGACTTGGGCCCTGCGTTGATCTATGACGCGTTGCGTGTCAGCCATGAGCCGCAAATCAAGTGTCTATTTGTGGCCAATGTCGACTCGACTGAGATTAATTTGGCGTTGCGGGAGTGCAAACCCGAAGAGACTTTGTTTGTGGTCTGCTCGAAATCTTTCAAGACTGCTGAGACGATGGCCAATGCCCAGATTGCGCGAGTTTGGCTGGCCAACGGTTTAGGTTTTGAACTAGACGACAAAAAGTTGGCCGAGCACTTTGTTGTCGTGTCTGCCAAGCCAGATCAGGCCGCCAAGGCTGGCGTTGTGGCAGATAATTCGTTTCAGATCTGGCCATGGGTCGGTGGAAGATATTCGATTGCTTCGGCGATGAGCTTGGCGCCGACCCTTGCATTTGGCTTCGACGTGTTCACCGAGTTTTTGGCTGGAATGCGAAGCGTTGACCAACAACTGCAAAATACGACGCCAGAAAATAATGCGACCTTGATTCTCGGACTAGTTGATGTGTTCAATTTCGCTACAGGGCGTTACTCAAGTCAAGCAATTTTGCCGTATTCGTCTGCCTTGCGATTGTTGCCCAATTATTTGCAGCAACTGATAATGGAAAGTAACGGCAAGTCGGTGCGTCAAGACGGATCAAATAGCGAGATTTCGACATCACCTGTGATTTGGGGTGGGGTTGGAACGAACTCACAGCATGCATTTATGCAGATGTTGCATCAGGGTACACAAGCCGTGCCGAGCGAATTCATCGGTTTTGCCAAAATCAGCAATGTTGATCAGGCTTCACATGATGCGTTGATTGCGAATATGTTTGCCCAAAGCAAAGCATTGGCATTTGGCTTGACAAAAGACGAAATCAAAACTGACAAAGATGCCCCGCATCGGTTGATGCCCGGAAATCGGCCATCTACAACTTTGATCGCCAAGACGCTTGACGCTAGAACTCTCGGCGCTTTGATTGCGATGTACGAGCACCGTGTTTTTGTATTTGGCGTTATCACGCAAATAAATAGTTTTGACCAATGGGGTGTTGAATTGGGCAAAACTTTGTCGATTGAAATTTCGCATCAAATAAATGATGAAACAACCAAAGAAACTTCGCAGAGCGATTCTGCAGTTAATGACTCTTCGACCAAAAGCCTGATTGGCTGGTATCGCCAGTCGCGAAAATCAAAATAACGCACAGTCAAGAGTTGCTTGGTGCGCCGAGGTAGGGGACCTACGCTTGGTATATGGCAGTCAAAGTTTCTCAAGCAGAACGGATGATGAATCTGCTGGCCTTGCTCGTTGATCGAGCGAAACCTTTGACTCTGCGCCAAGTTCGCCAAGAGTTGGGCAAGCAGTATCCCGATAGTGATGAAGCGGCTCGTGCGGCATTTGAACGTGACAAAGCCGCGTTGCGTGAAATGGGAATTCCGATTGAGACAAAAACATTGGGTGGAGACGCCGCTGGCGAAGTTACATATTGGGTGAATCGTTCAAACTACGAACTCAGTGACTTGAGATTGACCGAAGAAGAGCGCACAGCACTGCAATTGGCGGTGGCGACTGTTCACCTTGGTGCGCAGCATGGCGAGGAAGCACTTTGGAAGCTGGGCGGCGAGCGAATTCTGCGAAAGGCCTCGATGAGCGTGAATATCGGTCTCGTGGATCAAAACATGAGCATGATCACCGATGCTGTGATGAAACGACGAACTCTAAATTTCGAATATAAGGGGGAGCAACGCCAAGTTGACCCTTACGGCATGCTCTCGCGTAGTGGGTTTTGGTACATCATCGGGTTTGACCACCTGCGTCGAGATCAACGTGTGTTTCGTGTTGATCGAATTGAAGGCGAAGTGATCGCTGGTGAGGCCCGTGCATTTAAAACCCCAGAAAACTTTGATGTTGCTGGCGCAGTGCCAACAGAAAAACAAATGTTGGCTGCAGGTGACGGGGAAGTGACCACGGCGGTAGTGCTAGTTGATGCTGCGCTGGCGGCTGGTGTGAGGCGGGAGTTTGGCGAATCTTCGGTGATTAAAGATCGAGATGATGGCAGTGTTGAATTCTCGATTCCGTGCGCGAATCTTGATGCTTTTCGGTTGTGGTTGTTCGCGATGGTTGAGAGTGCCGAGGTACTCGAGCCCCAGACTGTTCGCGAGCAAATAGTGCAGTGGCTCGAAGAACTGTCGGCAGGTAAGTGATGGCGACCAAAAAGAAAGCCAAGTCGACCCGCAAGCCGGTGAAAACACGCCCAGTAAAAACACGCCCAGCGAAAAAGCGCACGGCAAAAAAGAGTGCAGCGAAAACTACTAGCCGACCTGCACGTCGCGGTCCGCGAAGTGCCGCCCAGCGGGTGAGCGTTTTGTTAGTGATGTTGCCGTGGATTATGCAACGTCAACGAGTAAAGATTTCGACAATGGCCCGTCAATTTAATTTGACTGAGGCTGAGCTCATCGAAGATCTACAGATGGCCGCCGTGTGCGGTGTGCCGCCGTATACGCCAGACGCGTTGATTGACGTATATATGGATAACGGCATGGTGATTGCCGAAGTGCCGTTGGTGTTCTCGCGGCCATTGAAGCTGAGCACCGCAGAACTATTTGCCGTGTCGGTGATGGCACAGACGGCAATGCAGTTGCCGGGTGCAAACAAAAAAGGCCCGCTGGCTTCAGCGTTGACCAAACTTGCGCCACTCATGCCTTCAGGTGCCGAAACGATCAAAGTTCAACTGCCCAAGGCTCGTTATGTGAAAGAACTTTTGACAGCCTCTAGTTCGGGTGAGCGTCAAGAGATCGAGTATTTTTCGCCGGCGACGCAAAAGCGCACAATGCGAACAATTACTGCGCGAAAAGTGTTTGAAGATGCGGGTCGATGGTATGTGGCGGCTGATGACCATTTGTCGGGCGAAGACCGAGTTTTTCGAGTAGATCGAATCGAACAACTCTCGGGAACCGAAATATTTGATCAATTGCGAGAAGTGCGTGATGACGAATTGCCGTGGTTTTCAGAGAGTTTGCAACAGGTGACCCTGCGGGTTCAGAAATCAGCGCGCTGGATCGTTGAGTCGTATCCATACGTCTCTCGAGTTGATAATGCAGACGGAAGTGTGGACCTAACGATGTCTGTTACGTCTAGTCATTGGTTGGGCCGACTTTTGTTGCGTGCAGGCAAGGGTGTGAAAGTGCTTAAGCCTGCTCAGTACAAAAATTTGGCTACCGAGACGGCGCGAAGCGTATTGTCGCGGTACTCGGCTAGTAATTCAGCTAGTAATTCGACTAGCAATTCAGCTAGCTAGTTTTTACGCGCCGAGGTGCGTGGCGAGTTGTTCGGTAGTCGTGATGTTGTGCGCACCAAGCAAATGTGGCAAAACAAGTGCAGTGCCAAGTGCGTCGGCGAGTGCATCGTGTGGGCGAGTAACAACAACGCCGTAACGCTTGGTGACATCACCGAGACGGTGAGAGTTCGTGCGTTTTGGATCTAGGGCACGCGACAACTTGAGCGTGTCAAGTGGGCCGTTGTATTTGATTTGAGTTTTCAAACGGTCTGCTTCGCCGTTAAGAAAGCCAATATCAAACTTGGCGTTGTGGGCCACAAAAATGGTTTCGTTCAAATAGTTATTAAGTCGTGAGATCATTTGCTGCGGGGTGATGCCGCTACGGAGATCAGATCGCTTGATGCCATGAATTTTGAAAGCGCCTAGCCGACCTGGCTTCCAAAAGAATCGTTTGATAAAAGTCTCATATTGTTCTTCGATTGTGCCGTCGCTGCGGCAGATGACTACACCGAGTTGCAAGACGAAGTCGTCTGTGCCGGAAAGGCCCGTTGTTTCGGTGTCGACAACCGCAAATCTGAGGTCGCTAAGTGATTTGTTTTCTAAGAACTGAAGCATTGAGAGAAAGATACCCGACCTGTGTTGTGGCTCTGTCGGTCAGAGCTATTTGTTGGCGAGTGCTTTGGCGAAATTCTCGCGATCAAAGTAGTCGCGCCACAGAGCAATTTTTGACTCGCTGACAACAAACAAGCCGGCAACGTCAAGTTCGACCCAACGGCCATCAATTTGAAAGCGGTCGGTGCGCTCGTTCATGACGACACCATGTTCAAGGTCGCCAGTTGCAACTTGATGGTGGATTATCCACTCATATGACGAACATTCAGCAAGAAAGCCACCGAGAGTCTGCTCAATTGCGGCTCGGCCGAAGACTTTGGTTATCGGAACGTTGTCGTATTCGCAGTCTTGCGACATCATGTCCAGCGCGGCCGTCAAATGATGCCCTTGAATTGATTCAAAAAATGAAGTAACTAGCGAATCGGGGTCTTTAGGGACTGAAGGCATATCTTCAATCATGACACGCCGCAACGTGTCGGCTCAGCGTTTCAGTCTTCTAAGTCTTTGGTCACTTGTGAAGGCCGCAGGATTTTTGCGCGGATGCCGATGGGTGCGATGACTTTGAATCCTGCGAGGTGTCTTTGTTCTTCGTTTTCACCACCCCAAAAGCCGTATTCGTGGTTTACTCGGGCGAAGTCTCGGCATCGGCTTTTTACGTTGCAACAATCGCACAACGAGCTGGCTTTTGCTTCTCGGCGCATGCGGGCCTGTGGTCGTTCGGAGTTGGGAGCGAAGAACAAGCGACGCTTGCCTTTGCAATTTGACTGCTCTCGCCACTGGGCAAGTTGTGTCAATGCTTGCAAAGCTTCAACGCTCAAATACTCTTCAGAGTGTTCGAGGTTATATATCATAAATGGTATAGTATTTTTGCGATAATTTGAGCGTGAAACTTTGCGTAAAAGTTTTTTTAATTACAAATTTGTAATTTAGAGAAGTTCAGCAGCCAGGCTGGCAACTTCACTGCGTTCGCAAGACTCAAGAGTTATATGACCAAAGCAACTTTGGCCAGCAAAGGCTTGTACGAGAACCGCCAAAGCGTTGTTTGTTTCGCCCATGTACGGAGCGTCAATCTGGCTGGTGTCTCCAGTAAAGATGACTTTTGTACCGTCGCCAATTCGGGTCAGAATCGTTTTCAAAGTGGTGGGCTCGAGGTTCTGGGCCTCGTCAACTACGACGATTTGAGCCTGCAAACTGCGACCTCGCAAGAATGTGACCGACTCAAGAGTTAGTTGGCCCCGATCAATCAGGTCGTCGATCAAGCCGCGAGCGTTGCGACTCGAACGATCGTCGGTCAGCGCGACGACTGCGTCGTGAATCGCCGACATCCATGGGTCAAGTTTTTCTTCAAGACCACCGGGAAGAAAACCGACATCGGCGCGACCAACGGGGACCAACGGTCGATAAACAGCCAAGCGCTCGTAGCGATGTTGTTCAACAACTTGTTCAAGGCCGGCAGCAATTGCCAAGACAGTTTTGCCTGTGCCTGCGCGACCATCGAGGGCGACAACCGTGATCTGAGGATCAAGCAAAAGTTCGAGGGCGAAGCGTTGTTCTTTGTTGCGTGCGCGCAGCCCCCAGGCTTCTGGCGCGGTTTGTTGCATCAGGCGCAGTTCATTGTCGCGACAGCGGGTGAGTGCCGACTGTGAGCCACAGCGCAATACGGCGAAGTTGTTCTCATAGAGCCCGTCGGCTTGGCTGATTTGCGACTTTTCGATGCCCTCTGCCTTATATAACGTGTCGATTACTTCAACCGAGGTGTCAAACGTTGACCAACCCATTGGTTTTTCAGAACGACCACCGCTGACTGGTCGGTGCTCGAGTGCAGTAAGCCCCAGGTGCGCAGCCTTGATGCGTAGAGCGGCGTCGTTTGAGACGACGCAGGTTGGTGAAATTGAGGCTTGACCAAGAGCGGCGCCGATTATGCGATTGTCGGGGACCTTGGGGTCTAGGCCGTGCTCTATAAGTAGGTGATGTTGAATGCCATTGACTTCGATTTGAACTGTTCCACTTGAGTCGTTGCCATTTACTGGTGTTGGATCTTTGAGAGAACCACCAGCTTTGCGACGTAGATCTTCGATCGAGCGAAGAGCACTGCGCGCTGAACGACCCACGTCATCCATTCGTGTTTTGAGTCCGTCAAGTTCTTCAATAACTGTTAGCGGAATGACTATCGCGCAGTTAGGAAAACTGTGTAGACAGTTTGGGTCGGCAACCAAAACTGATGTGTCGAGTACGACTCGCGAGCCGACGGGAGTTGTGAACGACTCCGCATACTGCTCAAAAGTTTTTTCAGAATTTGAAATTTGAGTTGACAACAAAATTAAGTGTGGTCGGTGGGTGTAGGTCGATGGTGGATAGGAGAGGGCAAAAGTGCTCTTGCGAGGGCGAATTTGTTGGATTTTTAAAAATTTATTTAAAATTTCTTTTTGGGGTGAGAAATTTACCTACGTTGCGGAGCTCTCGCCCTAGATCTGGCGCGGAGGTTTGAAACTGAGCGCAGGTTTATCCACAAGCAGGTTTTCGTCAACAAAAATTGCGAACCAAGATCTGTGATCACTATAAAACCTATATACCGTATGGGTTTGGCGAGGTTTAGTAAAAACTTATCAAACGTTGAGTTCTCTAACTCGCAGCCAAAATTCGACCAAAAAATGTGACTGGCGAGAATGTTTTCGCGGAAAATTTCTCGGAATTTTGAAATTCAGATCAGCTGAGGCGAATCGCACAAAAATGTTCGCAATGCTTGCAATTTCTTCTCAGATCTATTCAAATAGATGTTTAACGGTAATCCGTAACCGAAGAAAGCAAGGTAATAGAAATGACTAAAGCAGAATTGATTGATGCAGTGTCACAGAAAGCAGGAGTGTCGAAGGCAGATGCCGAACGCACGATTGCAGAATTCTTTGA
>CANKZL010000013.1 GCA_947488385.1 Acidimicrobiaceae bacterium
ACGATGTGCGACGTGTCGCACGGGTGAACTGGTTTGTATGACGCCGTCGAGCGATGTAAATCGTGGAGATTGGCTGACTGCGCTCGCAGCGCTCGCATTTGTGCTCGTGACCCGTGCCAACGGTGAGATTCTGGCGCTCGTCGTAACACTTGTAGTTGTAATTGTTTGTTTCTTCGCGATGCGAAAAATGCATATTCGACAAGGTGTGGCGCTGTTGATACTTATCGTCTTGATCTTTGGTGCTGCAAACTCTTGGCGAGCGCGTCAAGAACTGCGAGATGTCACAACTGGTTCGTATGCAGGTGTCGCCAAAGTGATGAGCGACCGGCGCAACGTTGGCTATGCGACTCGAATTGTTTTAGAAATAGAGCGAGACAGATTTGTGGTCTATGCATATGGTTCGCCTGCTTGGCGTTTGGCTGGCGCGCGAGTGGGCGAGCAGGTTTTTGTGCGCGGATACCGAGAAGAATTCGAACCAGGCAAACAGTCGCGTTGGATTTCACAACACGTGAAGGGTCGATTTCACGTCGTGTCTGTTGCCGAGCAAAGATTTGCCGCATCACCACTTTTGCGCAGTGCTCAAAGGGTGCGTGACTTAGTCAGCGCGTCTGCCAGCAGTTTCAATTTTGATGAGCGAAATCTTTTTACTGGGCTCGTTATTGGCGACGACACGAAACAATCAGAAGAAATGGTCAGTGCGTTTCGCAAATCAGGTTTGGCGCATCTAGTTGCCGTGTCCGGTCAGAATGTGGCTTTCGTGTTGGCTGCTTTGTCGCCGCTGCTGCGAAGACTGAATCGTCGCTGGCGTACATCGATGACGATTTTCATCTTGATTTGGTTTGTTGTGATTACACGAATTGAGCCGAGTGTTGTGCGGGCCGCGTTGATGGCGGGTGCTGCGTATCTCTCGGTGGCAATGGGTCGGCCGACGCGAACCCTGCGGTTGATTGCGCTGACAGTTTTTGCAGCGATCGCAGTTGATCCACTTTTGGCGTGGTCGGTGGGTTATTTCATGTCGGTTGGAGCAACACTTGGCCTTTGTCTTGGCGCTGAAAAGTTAGAGAAGCTAATTCGGGGACCGCAGTGGCTGGCGAGGTTGTTGAGCGCAACTTTGTCGGCGCAGTTTGGTGTGATTCCCGTTGTGATTTTTGTTTTTGGCGTTCCATCTGCGTTCGGAATTGTCGCCAATGTTTTGGCGGTGCCGATTGCAGGTCTTGTGATGCTGATTGGTTTGCCGTTGGGGCTGTTTACGGGAGTGCTCGAGAATTTGGGGCGTTCAGAATTCGCGACGGTGTTGATGTGGCCAGTTCAAATTGGGGTGCGGTGGGTGTGGTGGGTGGCTGAAATTTTTGCCCGACTGAGTGTCGGCCCAGTTTTCAATTTGGGCTTGTGGATTGCTGTTTTAATCGTGCTCTTGGCACTGCGACACCGAAGTGCGAGAGTGTAGGGGTGACGATTCATCTGATAACTGGTTCTGACCCGCGTTTGGTCTCAGACAAGGTGAGCGAGATCACCCGCGAATTGATCACGTCAATGTCGACCAAAGAAAGTCGAAGCACGATTTTAGAAACACACGACGCAGGCGTGGCGAGTTCACAGGAGCGTGAAGATGCGATTCGCAAAGCGGTTGCTTCTGCTGAGACGATGTCGCTCTTTGGCGAAGAGCGAGTAGTTGTAATTCGTGAGATTTCTGATGCAACCGTGAGTGAACTTTCAAGTTTGGTGAGTTATCTCGAACAGCCGTCTGACAGCACGCACTTGGTTCTCAGTGCGTCAAAAAAATTGGCCAAGTCGGTTTCAGATGCATTAAATCGAGCAGGTGCGACCGTTATGGCCACGACGCCACCCGCTCGACGTCAAGAACTCGTGACTTGGTTTTTAGAACGTTTTGGCGAATCGGGTTTAACTCTTGAACTGAGTGCATTGAACATGATCATCGACTGGCTGGGCGAAGACCAAGCACGTTTGCCGGGCTTGATTGATGTTTTGGTTTCGACTTACGGCACGTCGCGCAAACTCAAGAGCGAAGATGTTGAGGCTTTTCTCGGTGATGCAGGCAGTGTCAAACCATGGGACTTAACCGATGCAATAGATGAAGGCAATGCACCGCTCGCACTCGAGATGTTGCGCAGAATGATTCGCGGCGGCGAATCTCATCCATTGCAAATTATGGCGATTTTGCACACGCACTACACAAAGCTGATGCGTTTAGACGGACCTGAATTGCACACTGCAAACGACGCGCTTGCGCTGATTGGCGGCAAGAGCGAGTTTCAAGGCAAAAAATATATGAATCAATATCGCCGACTCGGCGGACAAGGAGTTAGTCAGGCGGTGCAGTTGTTGGCGCGTGCCGATATCGATTTGCGCGGGGGCAAAGATCTTGGCGAAGAACTGACGATGGAGATTTTGATTGCCCGGTTGTGCCGAATGGGCGCCGGGGCCAGAACGAATCGGTCGACTAAGTCGACGAGTACTACTTCGCCGAAGCGGCGTTGATTTTGCGCATCAAGCGGCTCTTGCGACGAGCTGCTTGCTTTGGGTGAATTGTGCGCTTTGCAGCGGCTTTGTCGAGGCGCTTCACAGCGAGGCGAAGGGCTTCTGGACTTTCTGGAGTGCCGGCTGTCTCAAGAGCATTCTTGACACGTGAGCGCAATTCGCTGCGGACGGCTTTGTTGCGCTCAGTCGCTTTCGCGTTTGTGATGATGCGCTTTTTTTGAGATTTGATATTTGCCACACCGCAAGGCTAACAGCGGGTGAGGCCTTGCCAAACATAAGCCGTGTAGAATTTAGGGACTTCTCGCACAAGCTTTTAGGGCATGTCTGCGTTAATCGAAGTCTCGGAGAAACGGCGTAATGGATTTATCTCGAATACGAAATTTTTCGATCATTGCGCATATCGACCACGGTAAATCAACCCTCTCTGACCGTATTTTGGAGATGACCAATGCGGTTGACGCGCGCGAAATGCGTGCTCAATACCTCGACAGCATGGACCTCGAGCGCGAGCGCGGCATCACGATTAAAGCGCAGAACGTGCGCGTGACATGGAAAGAGCACACGCTGCATTTGATTGATACGCCAGGTCACGTCGACTTCGGATACGAAGTGAGTCGATCGCTAGCAGCGTGTGAGGGCGTCGTGTTGGTTGTTGACGCAGCACAAGGCATTGAAGCCCAAACTTTGGCGAACTGTTATTTGGCGCTCGAGAATAATCTCGAGATTGTTGCGGCGTTGAACAAAATCGACTTACCGGCTGCTGACCCAGATCGATATGCAATGGAGATTGAAAAAGTTTTAGGAATTCGTGCTGAAGATATTTTGCGTATCTCGGCAAAAACTGGTGATGGTGTGCCCGAGTTGTTAGACGCGATCGTGCAACGCATACCTGCACCAAAGGGTGACCCCGAAGCGCCGCTACAGGCTCTGATTTTCGACAGTCAATACGATCAATACCGCGGCGTGGTCTCGTCTGTGCGAGTAATGAATGGCCGTATGCGCAGCAACGAGAAGTTGCGCTTCATGCAAACAAACGCCGTGCACGAAGCACTTGAAGTTGGTGTGCGCCGACCGGTGCCGACACCGATCGATGAGTTGGGCCCTGGTGAAGTGGGTTACTTGATTGCGGGCATTAAAGATGTTGGTGAAGCACGAAGTGGCGAGACGGTCACGCACGAGTCACGACAAGCAACTAAGGCATTGGATGGCTACAGCGATCCCAAACCGATGGTGTTCTGCGGGCTGTTCCCGATTGAAGCTGATGATTTTGAAACATTGCGAGAAAGTTTGCAAAAACTAAAACTTAATGATGCGTCGATCAGTTATTTGCCCGAATCGTCTGGTGCGCTGGGCTTTGGTTTTAGATGCGGCTTTCTTGGTTTGTTGCACATGGAGATCGTCAAAGAACGTCTTGAGCGCGAATTCAATTTGGCGCTGATTGCGACGGCGCCATCGGTGCAATACCAAGTCACGAAGACTGACGGCACTGTTGAAATTTGTGACAACCCGAGTGAGTTGCCGCCGACCGTCTATATCAAGTCGATTGAAGAGCCGTATTTCAAAGTCGACATCATTACGCCAAAGGACTACACCGGAACGCTGATGGACCTCTGTCAGACGCGACGTGGTGAACTCGTAAAACTCGAATATTTGTCGCCAGAGCGTGTCGAGTTGCATTACTTAATGCCGTTGGCCGAAGTGGTCGTCGATTTCTTTGATCAGATGAAGAGCCGCTCGCAGGGATACGCGAGTCTTGACTACGAACTACACGGATATCGCGAATCTGACTTGGTAAAAGTTGATTTGTTTTTGAACGCGATCGCCGCCGATGCTTTCAGCACGATTGTGCACCGCGAGAAGGCATATGACTATGGCAAGCGAATGTGCGAAAAACTAAAAGAGTTGATTCCGCGCCAGATGTTTGATGTGCCAATTCAGGCAGCGATCGGCGGAAAGTTCATCGCGCGTGAAACCGTCAAAGCAAAACGAAAAGACGTGTTGGCAAAGTGTTATGGCGGCGATATCTCTCGAAAGCGCAAGTTGTTAGAAAAGCAAAAAGAAGGCAAGAAAAAAATGAAGTCAATTGGTCGTGTCGAGATTCCGGGGGATGTGTTTATCTCGGCGTTGAAACTTGACGACTGAGTTGCGACCCAAGTTAGATGTCTGACAACCGCGGGAGCGTGTTTAGATCGCTCAAATATTTTAATGCCCGACTATTTTTTGCCGGGTTGCTGTTCTCGAATATCGGAAGTTGGCTGCAACTAACAGCATCTTCACTGTTGATTTATCGTCTGACGGGTCGCGCAGCTGACCTTGGTTACAACGTCGCGTTTCAATTTTTGCCGATGCTGTTTTTCGGCACATGGTGTGGGGCTCTGGCTGATCGACACAATCGTCGAAGAATCGCCCTGATCTCGCAGGCGTGCTTGGCTGCGCAGGCTCTTTTGCTAGGTGTGCTCGACCTGTCGGGCATGATCAATGTGCCGATTGTTTATGCGCTGTCGTTGTTGCTCGGCATAATTGGCGCATTTGATAACCCGGCGCGACGCGGTCTAGTTACAGAGCTTGTCCCGCAAATCGATTTACCAAATGCAATGTCGCTGAACACGGCCGTGATGACTGGTTCACGAATTTTTGGTGCAGCCATCGCCACCGCGCTTGTTGGGCCATTCGGCACTGGTTGGCTGTTTATTCTCAATGGCATTTCCTACGCGGCAATGATTTATAGCTTGACTGGTCTGCGCAAGAGCGAAATGTATCCGGCAATAATTCGGCCAGCTGGCGGTTCACCGGTGCGCGAAGTTTTCAAATATGTCGCTGGCAACCGTCGTTTGTTGACGATGTTCGTGGTTTATTTGGGTGTGAGTACATTTTCGTTCAATTTCGGTGTTGCATTGCCGAAACTTGCTGACTTGCGTTGGGGAGACGATCGCGCATTTGGCTGGGTGATGGCCGTGATTGGTGTGGGCAATTTGACGGGCGCACTACTGACGGCGCGACTGAGAGTTGTTTCAATGCGATGGTTTGTCGGCAACATTGCATTGCTCGGATTGGCAAGTATCGGCATGGCGTTTGCGTCGAATGTATGGTTGGCATTTTTGTGGAGCGTGCCACTGGGTATGGGTGGTGCGGCGATGATCGCGTCAGGAAACGCAATCAGTCAACAAGAGTCACCGCCAGACATGCGTGGCAGATTGTTGGCGCTGACTGCTGTCGCATTTCTTGGCAGTACACCAATTGGTGGACCGATCACTGGGCTTGTGGCTGACCTTGTTTCGCCTGAGTGGTCGCTGGCATATGGGGGAGTCTTTGCTCTAGTTTGTGCTGCATTGGCAGCGCTTGCCTGGCGATAAATACATACAAAACTTTTTGGTAATTATGGAGATGTTTCATGAGTAATTCGGTGATGTGGTTTCGACGAGACTTAAGGCTTGAAGACAACCCTGCACTGATTGCCGCGAGCAAAGCCGGCAACAACGGTGCGAGCTGCGAAGTCACGCCACTTTTCGTATTGGACCCGATGTTTTTAGAGCGCTCAGGTGCACCAAGACTGGCATTTTTGTTTAGATCTCTGCGCGAATTGAATCGTGAGATGAACGGAACCTTGGTGGTTCGAGTTGGCAACCCTGTTGATGTCGTTGCGAAGGTTGCACAAGAAGTTGGCGCAACAGAAGTGTTCGCGGCAAAAGACTTTGCCCCATATGGACAAAAACGAGACGCTGCAGTTGGTGCGGCGTTGCAAAAAGTTGGCGCAAAACTCAATCAGGTTGGTTCGGCGTACGCAGTCGAGCCTGGCACCGTGCGCAAAGCCGACATGACACCGTATGCAGTGTTCACTCCGTTTTCAAAAATTTGGTTGGCACACGGTTGGTCGGCGCCGACCGACAAAGCAAATGTGAAATTTCGGGGCGCTCCAGAAATCGCGAGCGAGAAGATTCCTGATGATCCACCATTGACTGCAACGATCGCCACAGCAGGCAAAAAAGCTGCGTGGGATAGATGGGAATACTTTGCCGAGAACGCGCTAGACAAATATAAGAGCGAACGAAATAATCCTGATCGAGACGGTTGTAGTCAGATGTCGGTTTACTTGCGCTTTGGCATTGTTCACCCGAGACAGTTGCTTGCTGAACTTGAACCGGATGCGAATCACGACCACTATCGCAGCGAACTTTGTTGGCGCGAGTTTTATGCCGATGTTTTGTTTCATCAACCGCACACAACTTGGAAGAACTTGCAACCCAAAATGGACAGTCTGCAAGTTGACACTGATGCGAAAGCAAAAAAGAGATTTGAAGTTTGGTGTGAGGGCAAAACTGGCTATCCGATTATTGATGCCGGAATGCGCCAGATGTTGGCCACGGGCTGGATGCACAATCGTGTGCGAATGATCGTGGCGAGTTTCTTAGTGAAAGATCTGCATCTGCCGTGGCAGTGGGGTGCGAAATTTTTCATGAGCCACCTAGTCGACGGTGACATTGCGTCGAATAATCACGGCTGGCAGTGGACGGCCGGCACGGGAACTGACGCAGCACCGTATTTTCGAGTGTTCAACCCGGTGTTGCAGGGCGAAAAGTTTGACCCCGAAGGCAACTTTGTGCGGCAGTGGATACCCGAGTTGCGTGACATGCCGAAAAAGTTTGTGCATTCTCCGTGGATGGCTGAAGGTGGTCTCTTCTCTTCGTACCCTGCGCCGATGGTTGACCATTCGCAAGAGCGCGACGAGGCATTGAGTCGTTACAAGATCAGCGGAGAAATCAATCGCTCGGGAGTCTGACGCTAGGTAGCCTGTTTAGTAACAAATGCTTGACGATCGTAAGACCGCAATCCTCAGAGCCGTCGTAGAGGAATACATCGCCACCGCGCAGCCGGTGGGTTCTGCGCACATCGCTAACAATCGTGATCTGGCTGTTTCGTCGGCGACAGTGCGCAACGAAATGGCGGCGCTCGAGCGCGAAGGCTTTCTGACACATCCGCACACTTCGGCGGGGCGAATACCAACAGATAAGGGATACCGCTTTTTTGTAGACAATCTGGTGCCAAACGGTGTTTTGGGTTCACTCGAACAGGCAAAAGTTGGCAGCTTCTTTGAGAGTGCCCACTTTCGACTTGAAGAGACGCTGCAACGCACGTCGATGTTGCTGACGCAGCTGACAAATTATGCGTCAGTTGTGATCGGGCCGACGGTTGAAATTGCCGTTGTGCGTTCGGTGCAACTCGTGCGCTTGTCGAGCCACCACCTAACTGTTGTCGTTGTTCTTTCGAACGGCTCGGTTGAAAATGAGCAAATTGAAATCGGCCAGAATATTTCAGATTCAGATATTGACCAAGCGAATGCCAAATTACAAAAATTGATGATCACCAAACCATTGCGTGATGTTGCGGCGCACCGAACGACCAATCAAAAGTCGGGCGATGCAACCGCGGCGTTGTGCGAAAAAGTTCTGAGTTCGCTTGACCGCACACGCAATGACGAGACATTCTTTGTGGGTGGCGTGGCACAGATGGCCGAAGCATTTGACGCTGTAGAAATTGTTCGCAATGTTTTGCACACCCTTGAGCAGCAATATGTTGTTGTCACGTTGGTGCGCGACATGTTGAATCGCGGTTTGTCGGTGGCGATCGGCGCAGAGCACGGTGTCGAACCGTTGTCGGCATGTTCAGTTGTGCTGGCGCCTGTGGTGGCAGATGGCGAAACTGTAGGAACTGTTGGTGTCCTTGGGCCGACGCGCATGAATTATCCGCAAGCATTGGCGACTGTTGATTTAGTTAGTGATCGACTAAGTCGTCGTCTAACCGAAAACTAATTTAAATGGCTCAAGATTTTTATCAGTTGCTTGGCGTATCGCGTGGGGCAAGTCAAGATGAATTAAAAAAGGCATATCGCAAACTTGCTCGCGAGTTGCACCCTGATGCGAACCCAAACAATGCCGAGGCTGAAGAAAAATTCAAAGAGGTGAGTCGGGCGTACGAAGTTTTGTCAGATGAAGATACGCGCGCACGATACGACCAATTCGGTGAAGCTGGAGTTTCGGGTGGCGGTCGTGGCGGTGGCGACCCGTTTGGTGGAGCTGGTGGATTCGGCAGCATTTTTGATGCGTTCTTTGGCGGCGACTCACCATTTGGTGGCGGCCAACGACAGCAGAGTGGTCCGCAACGTGGACCAGATCTAGAAACACAAATTGAAATCGACTTCGTTGATGCAGTTTTTGGTTGCAAAACTTCTGTTGCGATTCGATCTGCGGTGGCGTGCGAAGAGTGCAGTGGTTCTGGCGCAGCGGCGGGAACGAAAGCCACATCGTGTTCGGATTGTGGTGGCACTGGCCAAGTGCGAAGAATGCGTCAAAGCATTCTCGGGCAGATGGTGACAACGACACCTTGTTCGCGATGTCGCGGAAACGGTCAGATAATTGCATCGCCGTGCCAGAAATGTCGTGGTGAAGGTCGCGTAACCAAAGATCAGAGCCACGAGATTGACATTCCGGCTGGCATTGCAACAGGGCAGACGATGCGCGTGAGCGGTCGCGGTGGTGTCGGGCCTCGCGGCGGCTCTGCGGGCGACTTGTATGTGCACATCAATGTCGGTGAACACGAGATGTATCAACGCGAAGAAAATGACTTGGTGACTGATGTGCAAGTTTCAATTACTCAGGCGGCGTTGGGTGTCGATCTGACGTTGGCAACTCTTGATGGCGACGAAGTATTGACAGTTGCCGCAGGTGTGCAACATGGTCAGGAATATGTCTTGAAGAATCGTGGTGTGCCGTTTTTGAATCAAGGTGGTCGAAATCGTGGACGCACACGCGGTGATCTGCGTGCACGAATCAACGTAGTTGTGCCGAAAAAACTCTCGGCGAAAGAACGCGAACTGCTGCAGCAGTTGGCAAAAGAACGTGGCGAGACAGTTTCGGGTGTTGATGGTTCTTTGAAGTCAAAGATTAAGTCGGCATTTTCGTGATACCGCTGCTGCGTGAGTCGGCGGCACATGTATTTGTAGATTCGGTAGATGCGCCAACACTGAGCGACGGCGATGCGCATCATCTTTTGCGAGTGCTACGCGTTAAGTCGCGCGACAGTGTCACGATTTCTGATGGAAAAGGAAAGTGGTGTGCTGGTGTCATTAACAGTGACGCCGTAGTCGAAGTGACGAGTGAAGTTTTCGTCGTGCCTGCACCAAAGTGGGCTCTGACAGTTGCGTTTTCTGTTGTCAAAGGTGATCGACCCGAATGGACCGTGCAAAAACTGACCGAACTTGGCATTGACGAGATCGTTTTGCTTGCCCCAACTTCGCGCAGCGTTGTGCGTTGGGACGCGGGTCGGGCCAACAAAAATCTTGAGCGCTTGAGATCGGTTGCGCGTGAAGCATCGATGCAGTCGCGACGAGTTTGGTTGCCCACAATTGACAGCGGGGTTGCGTTGACGCAACTCAGTGGTGCGTTTATCGCAGATCCAAATGGGGTGGCGCTTGACGCTTCACATCGAACGCTTGCGATTGGGCCCGAGGGCGGTTTTGCTGACGAAGAACTCAACGCAGGTCAGGGCTTGGTTTCGTTGGGAGAAACGGTCTTGCGTGCAGAAACTGCGGCGATCAGTGCGGCTGTTCTAATGTCAAACTACCGAATCAAAGGAAGTTGAAACAGTAATGAGCCCATCTGACGACGAACTGCTCGAGCAGTCACCGTTTTCGCGGATGGTGGGCGAGCGACTTCGATCGATTCGCTCGCAGAAAAATATGTCGTTGAGCGAAGTTGAAATTCAGTCGCATGAAGAATTTAGAGCCTCGGTGCTCGGTGCGTATGAGCGTGGCGAACGAGCAATTTCTGTTCCGCGACTTGAGCGTTTGGCAAAGTTTTATGGAGTCACGATTGATCAGTTGTTGCCGCGCGACCCGCTGCGAGTTGAAGAAAACCAACCAGGCGCCTCGGCACCGACGAAATTGCGAATTGACGTCGCAAAACTCTCGACCCGAGATGGAATCGAGTTCAAGATGCTTGAAAGATTCTTGAGGATGATTCAGGTGCAACGCCAAGACTTCAACGGCAAAGTGATAACGGTTCGCGCACACGACACGCGGGCGATTGCCGTGATGCTCGATATCGCAGTAGACGAAGTTGGGGCGAAGCTTGCAGAACTTGATTTGCTCTTCGTGCCACCGACGACGCAAAGTTAAAACTCGTGCACCCTGGCTTTGGTGTTTACATTCATATTCCGTTTTGTGCAAAAAAATGTGACTACTGCGCTTTTGCGACATTCACCGATCGGCATCAGTTAACAAGCGACTATTTAGATGCAATGCGCACCCATATTCGGCGCAGTGTTGCCAATGGCATGCCCAAAGCGACGAGTGTATTTATCGGTGGCGGTACGCCAACATTGGTGCCGGCAGACGAATTGATGAGCGTGCTCGCTGAGATCAAGCTTGCAAACAACGCCGAAGTAACAGTCGAGTGCAACCCCGACGATATAACTCTGCCGATGATGCAGACTTTTTTGGCCAATTCAGTCAACCGAGTGAGCATCGGCGTGCAGTCAACTGTTGGTCATGTTTTGAAGTCGCTCGGGCGAACTCACAATCCTGAAAACGTGCAGCGCTCAGTTTCGATTGTGCGGCAGGCTGGTTTCAAAACTTTTAATCTCGACATTATTTACGGCGCAGCAGGCGAAACGGTTGACGACTGGTCGCAAACTGTGAGTGATGTTGTGGCACTTGATCCGCCACATGTTTCTGCGTATGGATTAACAGTTGAAGCCAACACGGTGCTCGCGACACAACCAGATCGCCACCCAGATGACGACGACCAAGCCGACAAATACATACTTTGCGACGATTTATTCGAGTCTCGCGGACTCACCAACTATGAGATTTCAAACTGGGCAAAGACTGGCCATGAGTGCGAACATAATTCGCTTTATTGGAAACAGGGCAACTACGAAGGCTTTGGCAGCGCAGCCCACGCCCACTTAGATGGTCGTCGTTGGTGGAACGTGCGCACACCCGAGCGATATATCGAACTCGTAACGGCAGGTGAGTCGCCTGAATCTTCGAGTGAAACGCTTGATGCGCAAACTCGCAAACGCGAAGAGTTGCAACTTTTGGTGCGTACACGCGAAGGTGTGCCAGCCGATGCGTTTTCGGCGAAAGACCTCGAAGAGATGAGTGAATTATTGGCTCGACGCGACGGCAAAATTGTTTTGACCCGCGCTGGTCGCTTGCTGGCGAACGAAGTCGCCCTGCGACTTGTCGACACCGTTTAGTTATTTGATCGCTTTAAGAAACGACTCAAATTCTTTTTTGTCAATCGAGACGTCGTTTTTGGCGGTCGGATAGGCACCAGTCAAGACATCGCTGCGAAACTCTTTGAATGCAGCAACTGACTCGCGGTGCAGGCGGTGATATTCAGACTTGAAATCGCGGTAAACCTTCGAGTGACGAGGGACGTGACCCTCGTTGTCGCCGAGAATGTCTGTGGAGAAAAGATATTGCACGTCACAGTCGAGACCGGCGCCCATGCCGATGATCAACATTTTTGTGCGCTTTGAAATTTCGGTTGCAACTTGTGCGGGCACGACTTCCATTTCGACACCAATAGCGCCGGCATCTTCGTATTGCTTGGTGAGTTCATAGACGCGTAAGGCTTCGGCGCTGGTTTTTCCGACTGCTTTCATGCCGCCGAACGGAGAATTTCGATATGGCACGAGCCCAACGTGGCCGACTACGGGGATGTACTCGTCTGCGAGTGCCTTGATTGTTGGAATGCCGTATCCGCAATAAAGAGTGTCGGCACCGACGCCCATCAGTCGATATGCGTTGCGCAACACTTCGGTATGACCGGCATAAGTATTGATCGCAAGTCCGATTGTGAGAAATGTGTTTGGTGCGGCTTTACGAATGCCGACGTAGTCGCTTGATTGACCATCGTGAAGTTCTGCAGCGACGAGCATGTCGATGCCTGCCTCTTCGCATGCGGCCGCTTCGTTCGGTGTACGCACAAAAACTTGTGTTAGATGTCGCTTGCCCTTGGCGGCGAAGAGATCTTTGAGAGTTAGTTTTGACATACAACCCCTGTTCGTATTGTGCGACTTCTATTGTCGCACCTCAACCTTTTGACCGACAAACCCGCACGCTATGATGGCTTGTCAGTAAGGGCGTGTAGCTCAGTTGGTAGAGCGCCACCTCGACATGGTGGAGGTCCCGGGTTCAAGCCCCGTCGCGCCCACAAATTA
>CANKZL010000014.1 GCA_947488385.1 Acidimicrobiaceae bacterium
GGCGTCTGCGCAGAAAACTCGGCGCTACACGTATCTACTGCTTTGTACGTTGGTCGAACCCCAGCTTTCAACCGAGCCGCACGAACCTCATGTTCGCTCTTGCTCCACAACCACGCCAACTGGGCATCGGCAAAGCCCATTCTCTTGGCGCGAATCCAATCTGACTTTGACAATGAATCGATGCTTAGTGTCGACAAGTGTTCGCGTTCTTCGACAATTGAGAGCATCTGATCCAAAAACCAAGGATCAAATTTGCAGTACTTCGCCACTTTTTCGATCGAAATCTTTCGTCGCAAACATTCGCCAATTTGAAAGATGCGTTCGGGTGTAGGTATCGCAATTTGATCTAACAACTCGTCGTCAGAAAATTTGGCATAGTTCGCTTCACCTGCGTCACAGTTAAGGCCCATTCGCCCAATCTCTAAAGATCGCAGAGCCTTTTGCAAACTCTCGGTGAACGTACGCCCAATCGCCATTGCCTCACCCACGCTTTGCATCTGCGTGCCGAGAACACCCGATGTGCCAGGAAACTTCTCGAAAGCCCAGCGCGGAATCTTGACTACTACATAGTCGATAGTTGGCTCGAAGCTTGCAGGTGTCTTCTTGGTGATGTCGTTGGAGATTTCATCCAGCGTGTAACCCACCGCCAATTTCGCCGCGATTTTGGCAATTGGAAAGCCAGTTGCTTTCGAAGCAAGCGCCGAGCTGCGAGACACTCGTGGATTCATCTCGATGACAACCTGTTCACCGGTCAATGGGTTTACCGCAAACTGAACATTTGAGCCACCCGTTTCAACTCCTACCCGCCTGATGCAAGCAAACGCGGCGTTACGCATTTTTTGATACTCAACATCTGACAAAGTCATTGCTGGTGCCACTGTTATCGAGTCGCCGGTATGCACACCCATCGCATCAACATTTTCAATTGAGCAGATGATCACGCAGTTGTCGTTGCGATCACGCATAACTTCGAGCTCGTACTCTTTCCACCCGACGATTGAAGTTTCGATCAGCACTTCAGAAATTGGGCTTGCAGCCAACCCATTGCTCACGACTGACACGAATTCTTCAGGCGTGTGAGCAATACCTGTGCCTCGACCACCCAAAATATAGGCGGGACGAATAATCACCGGCAGCCCGATTTCTTTGATGATTTTCTGTGCTTCCGGCAACGAGTGAGCAATTCCTGATCGGGGCACGCTCAAACCAATTTCGATCATCGCTTCTTTGAATTTGCCTCGATCTTCGGCAGTCGCAATCGCTTCGGCGTTTGCACCAATCAACTCTGGTGTTCCGGGAACTCCAACTTTTCCTCTGGCGAAAAGTTCCATCGCCAAATTCAAAGCAGTCTGACCTCCTAAAGTTGGCAAGACTGCGTCGGGCTTTTCACGCTCGATTATTTTTTCAATAAAATCTGGCGTCAACGGTTCAATGTATGTGCGATCAGCAAAGTCAGGGTCGGTCATGATTGTCGCCGGATTCGAGTTCGCAAGAATCACCCTGTAACCCTCTTGTCGCAATACTCGACACGCTTGCGTCCCCGAGTAGTCGAACTCACAAGCCTGACCAATAACAATCGGCCCTGAACCCAAAACAAGAATCGACTTGATGTCGTTGCGTCTAGGCACTATTTGGCTTCCATTCGAGCAACGAACTCAGCGAACAGATATCGGCTGTCATGCGGGCCTGGGCCAGCCTCAGGGTGATATTGAACGCTGAAGGCATTCGCACCCAAGACGCGCATACCTTCGTTTGTTTGATCGTTCAAGTTGATGTGTGTTACTTCTGCTTTGGTCGCCAGCGAATCAGCGTCTACACAGAAGTTGTGATTTTGGCTAGTGATTTCAACGGTCTTGGTTGCCAAGTTTCTTACGGGATGATTTGCTCCATGATGACCGAACGGCAATTTAAATGTCTTGCCGCCAAGCGCCAGCGCCAAGAGTTGATGACCTAGACAAATTCCAAATAACGGCACTCCTGTGCCAAGTAGTTCGCGAATTGTTTCAGGTGCACCATGCACCATCTCTGGATCTCCTGGACCATTGGAAAGAAAAATTCCATCGGGCGACATGGCCATTACATCAGCCGCACTTGTCGTGGCGGGTACAACCTGAACAGTGGCGAATTCTCCGAGACAATTCAAGATCGTCGTCTTTATGCCGAAGTCAAAAGCAACTACTTTGAATTTTCCCGAGCCGTGAATGTACGGCTTAGTTGTGGTGACTTGGGCGATCAAATTTTTGCCCGCTGTTCCCTTTTCGCTTTGCGCAGCTTTGTGTAATTCAGACTCGGTCGCCGTACCAAAAGCACCTGGCATTGCCCCAGAGTCACGCAGAACTCTTGTAAGCCTTCGCGTGTCAATGCCGGCGATGCCCGAGATCTCATGGCGCTTCAAAAACGAATCTAGCGAGTCGTCGCTTCGCCAGTTGCTACGACGTCGTGCCAGTTCGCGCACGATGACACCTCGAGCAAAAATTTTTGAAGACTCGCTGTCGGCTGCACTCGTGCCATAGTTGCCGATGTGTGGAGTTGTAAAAGTTATTATCTGCCCCGCATATGACGGGTCGGTCAAAATCTCTTGATAACCAGAGAGCCCCGTATGAAAAACAACTTCACCGCGGGCGATAACGGGAGCCGAAATCTCTGAAGACCCGGCACCAATTGCTTCACCCTCGAAGACAGATCCGTCTTTCAACACGAGCGCCGCAGTCTTAATGTTGCGTGTCATTTTTGTGCTTGACCGTCAATCACTGTTGCTGTTCCTTTGAAAATTGTGTGGCGAACCCGACCTCGAAGTGTCTTACCTGCATAGGGAGTATTCGTACTCTTGCTAGCCAGACGATCGGGATCAACGCTCCAAGTTAGTTCAGGATCAAATACGCAGAGGTTTGCATTTGCCCCCGCGACAACATCCAGACCATGCGTGCCATCAATTCGTGCAATTTTCGCCGGGTTCCAACTCATTAAGGCGACTACATCACGAATTTCACACATGCCCTCGGCCAGAACTACACCGAGTGCAGTTTCAAGCCCCAGCATTCCTGGCGGCGCCAGATCTAACGACATTTCTTTGTCACGGCGTGGGTGCGGCGCATGATCGGTGGCGATCGCATCAATCGTGCCATCTAGCAAACCATCTTTCAGCGCTCGGATATCTGCAGCCGAACGCAGAGGTGGATTCACCTTGTAAACCGAATCATAAGAAGCGAGCAACTCTTGGGTCAAAGACAAATGATGTGGCGTTACCTCGGCGGTTATCGGTAATCCATCTCGCTTTGCGGCTCGTACCAGCTCAACACTGCGCTTTGTTGAGAGATGCAAGAAGTGCATCGATGCACCCGTGATTCGCACGAGCTCAATGTCGCGAAAAACCATCAACTCTTCGGCGATCGCGGGCCAACCCGGCAAACCTAGATCTGTGCAACAACTGCACTCATTCATGACCGCACCCTTTGTGAGCTCTGCGACTTCACAATGCTGAGCCAAAGTGACGCCCAAACCTCGGGCGTATTCAAGCGCGCGGCGCATCAACGCTGCGTCTTGCACTCCGTTTCCATCATCTGTAAAAAGAGTTACTCCCGCCAATGACAACTCGGCCATCGGCGCAAGTGACTCTCCTTGACGTCCGAGAGTTATGCAACCACTTGGCACAACATCAACAAGCCCAGCTCTCTTGCCCTGCTCGCGCACAAAATCGATTACCGCCACAGAGTCTTGGGGCGGGTCTGTGTTTGGCATTGCAATAAGGGCTGTGTACCCACCAAGTGCACCTGCTCGACTACCAGTTTCTATTGTTTCGGCTTCTTCTTTACCGGGCTCTCGCAAGTGTGCGTGCAAGTCGACGAATCCGCTTGAGACAATGCAACCAGAAGCATCTAGATGTAAGTCTCCTTTCAAGTTTTTTGCGACTTCGACAACTAAACCATTTTCTATTTTCACATCGGCAACTTGTTGAGAATTTCTGTTTACGACGGTTGCACCCTTAATCACAATTGACTGACTCATGCTTGGCCTCCAAGGTTTGATCCGCTTCCCAGAAGTTCGAACAAAACTGCCATGCGCACCGACACACCGTTTGCAACTTGACGATGAATCAAAGAATTTTTCACATCTGACGGATCAATTTGCATTTCGACGCCTCGGTTCATCGGTCCAGGATGCATCACAATCGCATCTGACTTGAGTGCCAAGACTCGTTTGTGAGTCAGCCCATATTGCTCGCTGTACTCGCGCAAAGTCGGCACGTGACCTTGAGCCATGCGCTCGCTTTGTAGTCGCAACATATACAACACATCGGTTTGACTAACGACTTCATCGAGTTTGTGGGCGACAGTTACCGGCCAGTGTGAAACATCTGGCGGAAGCAAAGTCGGTGGAGCTACCAGAGTTACTTTTGCTCCGAGCAGTGAAAAGGCTTGAATGTTGCTTCGCGCCACACGTGAGTGTTTGATATCGCCAACTATCGCAATTTTCATTCCGGCAAAACTTTGTGCGTGTGTTGCTTCGCGAATTGTGTAGCAATCAACCAGCGCTTGAGTTGGGTGTTGGTGCGCTCCGTCCCCCGCATTGATTATTGACGCAGTCGTCCATTGACTTATTTGCCATGGAATCCCCACTGACTTGTGTCGCACAACGAATGCATCTACGCCCATGTCGGTGATTGTCGCCACGGTGTCGCGTAAAGATTCTCCTTTGTTGACACTGGACGTTGAAACGTTGAAAGTCATAGTGTCGGCCGAGAGTCGTTTGGCTGCAGTTTCAAAACTGAGCCTCGTTCGAGTTGAATCTTCGAAAAACAAACTCGCCACTGTTCGCCCGCGAAGCGCTGGCACTTTTGGAACTGGGCGTTGGTTGATCTCTGCCATGTGGTCTGTCAGTTGCAAAAGACCTGTCAAGCCGTCGAGGCCCAATTCATCGATTGAACGAAGGTGCTTCACTTGCCCACCTCCGAATGCGGTGCGACAAAGACACCTGCTGCGGTTGCCGAAACTTCATCTTTATTATGAGTCGGTAGATTTTTTCCGACGAAGTCTGGTCGAATTGGCAATTCGCGATGTCCCCGATCTACAAGAACGGCGAGTTGCACAGCGCGAGGCCGGCCGTAGTTGTTTAGCCCTTCCATCGCCGCGCGTACGGTTCGACCCGTATACAAAACATCGTCAACTAAGACGACTGTTGCCCCTGAAAGATCGAATGGAATATTGCTGATCGCCCCAAGCGAAACAGGCCTAAGTCCAATGTCATCTCGATGCAGACTGACATCTAAAGCACCAACAGGCACGGCTACTGAAGTTTCAATTTTGTTTATCTGCTCGGTGATTGCTTCGGCAATCCAAACGCCGCCGCGCTGCAACCCAACAATCGCCAGACCTTCAACGCCATGATTGCGCTCAACAATTTCGTGGGCGATTCGAACAATCGCGCGACTCACATCGGCCGCAGTCATCGCTTCACGCGACGAGTTAATACTCGCAGACTTACTCATTATTTCTCCTCCGTTCGAGCCTCACAGGACTCAATTGACGGTTGGTTAAAATTTCAAGAACAATATAGCAGCCAACGACCGACCCAGGATCATTTCGCGATCTGCTGATAAACCACCCACCAAGAATTGGCGTACGTGATCTCATACTGCGATGAAAAGCCAGACCAAACTTGCGCCATCTGCTCGTCCATGTTTTTGGGCAAAATTACGTATTCAATCTCGTCAACGAATGACAGCACGTCACCCTCGGCGAAAGCATCCAAACCATACAGTGATCGTTTAAATGGAACCGGAAACGCATAGATTCGCTCTCGCCGAGCAATTTGCGCAGTCAACGGATGGTAGGCACTTACTATTGCGTCGTTTGGCACCTTGTCTAGCGCTTCAGCAGCGGCGGCAACCATCGGATGTCTTGAACCGTTGTAGGCAATGTCGGTTCGAGCACCAGGCAACGGTGCCCACATGAACGCCGAAAAAAGACTTGTCGCCGCACAAATACCAACCAATATTGTTCGATACTTTGTCGAAACTCGTGCGATCGCAAAAACCGAACCGAAAACCAAAATAGGCACGATCACAAACGAGTAGTGATACTCGACATGAAACTGATACCAAAAAGTGCTCAGAATATTTGTCCCGATAACCAAGATTGCAATTGCTGCAACTTCTGGAAACAGAAAAAACACGAATGCCACGGGCAGAGCCATTTGCAACAGGTAATACGGTCGCGACTCACTGAGCAGATACGAGCCGAGCTTGCCAGGGTCAGTAAATAAAGTTCTGAGCACGCCACCTACCCCATCGAAGGGAATCCGCCAACTATTTCTGAAAGTCACACCATTGATTCCTTTTTGGATGCCAAACATCGCCAAGATCATGTACCAAAATGAAACAACCACGGTCAACAGCCCGATTTTCCGATTTTGTCTGACTGCGATCCAAACCCCAAGTGGAACGACAACCAGAGCTACGTCCTCTTTTACAAGCAAAGACAACAGGGTTGCAAAAAAATAGAGTCGCCATCTTTTTTCGAGCGCTGCGTATAGTGCGACACCGACGAACAAACCCAAAAAAGAATCAGGGTGATAATTTTCTAGGCCAATCCAAATTGTTGCTGGATGAATCAGGTAAACAACCGCAAAGACAGTTGCAAAGATCTCACTCTCGAGTTTTTTGCGTGTATAAATAAACACAGGTATCGCCCCTGCAGAGATAACAAGAGCCTGCACCACGAACAAAAATGAAGTCGAACCAACCAGCCAGTAAAAGGGCACGAGAAATATCAAAATGAAACTCGTGTGGTCACCGATCAGATTTCGACCCATCAGCGTCACAAAAGGACTCTTGAATTGGGACATCAACCAAATGCCCTGGTCGTAAAGGCCATAGTCGTAAGCCGAGGTATTCAAACCACGGTGAAGCTCCACGCTCATCGCGGCCAGATATAAAAAGACAAGACCAATTACAGAGGCAGTTACGGTTTGCCAGACAGTGATCTGCGTGGCTCGATACCGAAGATTGCCCCAAAACTGTTTCGTAAGCTTCGCCATTTCTTTAAAACAACTTCAAGTCTCTTAGACGCGAACTCGTTTCGCGATCGCAGAAAGCATTCCGTTGACGTATTTACCAGATTCTTCTGTAGAAAATCTCTTTGCCAATTCAACTGCCTCATTGATCACGACGGCAACTGGCACATCGGCACGCACCATCAATTCGTAGATTGCCAAGCGCAAAATATTGCGATCAATCGCCGGAATTCGCTGAATCGTCCAAGTATGCGAAAACTCGGAGATCAACTCGTCTGTCTCTTCGCGTTTCGACTCGACACCGTTAGCCAACTCGACCACTAGATCATCTACGGTCAGAATTTGAGCCTTGATCACTTCGCTTACTGCGATATTGCGTGACTCTGCCTCGTATAAAAAATGGACGGCACGTTCGCGAGCCGAACTTCGAATGTCGTCCCCGACTTTGTTTCTACGGGGTTCTGGCATCAGACTCTCGTTATATATTCGCCTGAGCGAGTATCTACCTTGACCCGGTCACCAATGTTGACAAAAAGCGGAACCTGAATAACTTTGCCTGTTTCTAAAGTTGCAGGTTTACGCGCACCAGAAACGCGGTCACCTTGAATGCCAGGTTCTGTCAATGCAATATTCAATTCAACAGTTACGGCAATCTCCACGCTGACAATTTCGTCGCGATATTGAGCAATAATCGCCTTTGAACCTTCAACCAAATAATCTGAAGCATCACCAAGTGCTTTCGGTGAGATATTTATTTGGTCGTATGACTCAGTGTCCATGAACACGAAGTCATCTCCTTCTTTGTATAAGAACTGCATATCGGCGCGATCCAAAATTGCCTGCTCAACGCGAATACCCGCGTTGAATGTGCGCTCCAAAATGTTGCCCGTGCGCAAATTACGTAGTTTCGTTCGAACGAATGCCCCACCCTTGCCTGGCTTTACGTGTTGAAAATCGACAACAGTGAACAAACCATTGTCAATCTCGAGCGTGATTCCGTTCTTTAGGTCGTTGGTTGTAATTGCAGGCACTGTCGATCCTTTTTGCTTGATGTAAGAATTCGGCAGCCACTTTGCGTAACGACGACTAAGTCTTCAATTCGCACGCCACCGAGCCCTTCACGATAGACGCCAGGTTCGACAGTTACTACTTCGCCAACTTCAAGCGGTTCGGCAAAACCAGTTCTCACCCATGGCATCTCATGTATTTGTAGCCCAACACCGTGTCCGGTGCTGTGCGTAAATTCATTTGCAAATCCCGCCTCAGCAATGTAATCACGACACGTCTTATCTACATCTTGCGCCAAGACTCCCGCACGAACGGCGGCAAGTCCGAGCAATTGCGACTGGCTTACAACATCGTGCATCTCACTCAAAATTGGGTCAACATCGCCGATCAGGTAGGTGCGGGTCATATCTGAGTGATAACCATCTACAAGCCCACCCACATCAATGACAACACTGTCACCAGTTTCAATGCGACGGCTCACCGGTCGATGGTGAGGCCGAGCAGCATTAGGACCACTTGCCACGATCGTGTCGTAACTCGTGAACTCTGCACCGTAACGACGCATCCGATAATCAAGTTCATCTCGAATATCTCGCTCAGTCAGCCCTTGCGAAAGCATTGGCACAACTTCTTCAAGTGCACGATCGGTTGCCAGCGCCGCCAACTGCATTCTTTCGATTTCAGGTTCGGTCTTGCGCCTGCGCAATTTCGGAACTATCGGATTAATTTTGCGCAATTCGGTTTGCAATTGCTCGGTCATTGCCTCGTGCTGACTCACGGTCATTTCTGCTGGGTCAAAGCCAATCGACTTCAAAGACTTGGTGGCCGATCCGAGCGCTTCTCGAAGCGCTACGGCACTTCGGCCCTCAACGACACTGCAGTTTGCGCCTGAAAATTTAAGCTGTTCACGTGCTTGGTCGCCATAGCGACCATCAACAACCAAGACCATGTCGTCAGGTCGAACAATCAGTGTTCCTGCCGAACCGGTAAATCCGGTTAGCCAACGAATGTTGTTCAAATCAGTCACAAGCAAACCGCTACCGGCTGGTGTGTCGCTCTTTTGCAATTCATCACGCACGAACTTGTCGCGACCAGAAACAACCAATGGCGAAAGAGATTTAACCACCATCGTTACTTCTTTTTCGCCAACAGCGTTGCCACTGCATGAACGGCCAAGACATACGAATCAGCGCCAAAGCCGGCGATTGTTCCAGAGGCAACCGGCGCAACAACACTCTCGTGTCGCCACTCTTCTCGTGTCGTTGGATTCGAAAGATGAACTTCAATTATTGGTCCGGCGAACGAAGCCAGAGCATCGTGCAGGCTCCAAGCGAAATGTGTGAGCGCTCCGGGGTTGATGATGATCGCAGCACAACGACCGCGGGCTGAGTGAATTGCTGTAATCAACTCAGCCGCACTCTGCGCGCTTACCTTTTCTGTCTGTAAGCCCAATTGCTTTGCAGATTCATCTACTCGCCGCATGTGATCGTCGAGCGAATCGGTGCCATAAATTTCAGGCTGACGTTCACCAAGCAAGTTCAAATTTGGACCGCTTAGTACCAACACGATTTGCGAAGTTGATTTAGCCATGGTTATTAGATTACTTCTCGCTCAGTTGCATTGCGTCAAAGGCCTGCTCTAAATGCTTCTCGCTCACACCACTAACGACTTCGATCCCCGAAGCCCCATCTAAAACGAAAGTCAATCCTGATACGGCTTTTTTGTCGTGGCGCATCAGTTCGATCAACTCTTTGCGATTTATCTTTTTATCTGGCTTTACTTTCAACCCATATGTCTGACCAATGACTTTGTAGTGCTCTTCGACACGAGCCTGACTAATTCGTTGCATTGCATGCGCAAGATGTGCGGCATAGATCATGCCGACCGCCACAGCCTCACCGTGAGCGAGCGAAAAATCACTTGACCGCTCAAGAGCATGTGCCAACGTATGGCCGTAATTTAAAAGTGCTCGCCCACCGCTTTCACGTTCGTCGGCGGCGACTATTTTTGCTTTAATTTCAACACAACGGGCTATTCGTTGTGGCATCTCAAGTGCCAGCAAATCATCGCCCGTCAAAAAATGATATTTCGCTACTTCGCCCAGGCCGCATCGCATTTCTCGCTCAGGCAATGTTTTGAGCGCATCCAAGTCACACACCACAGCACATGGTTGCCAAAAAGCGCCCACAAGGTTTTTGCCTTGATCAATGTTCACGCCCGTCTTGCCGCCGATCGCGGCATCAACCATGCCGACTAGCGACGTTGAAACATGCAACACCGGCGTTCCTCGGTGCCAGCTCGCCGCAGCAAAGCCTGCAACATCTGTAACCATGCCACCACCCACACCAATGACAACGTCATTGCGAGTCAAACCAAATTCGGCAAACTTCTGTGAGAGCATTTCGATGGTCTGCAAATTTTTGTGTTGCTCACCATTACCAATAAAAACAGTGGTGCTATCAATCTTTGGTTTAACCACAAAACCAATTTCTTTTTGAGTCACAATCACAGCACGCTTGGCCGACTTAGGCAATAGCGAGTCAATCTCGCCGACGACTCCGTGACCTACAACAACCGGATAAGACCGTGTGCCTAGGTCAACATGCACTCGGTTCACAGTCACTTGAGGGCATCCTGTGAGTCAAGCAGCTGACACTGGTCAATAATTTTTTCGACAACTTGCTGAATGTTCATTGACTGAGTCGCCACCTCGTGAGTCGCGATTTGTCGATACAAATCTTCTCGATCTGCACGCATCTGATTCAGAGCGCCAACAGGGTCTCCGTCTAAAAGTGGTCGATGTTTGGCACGACCAGTACGACCAACCAAAGTTGATGTTGGTGCATCTAACCAAACAATGCATCTTGACTTACTTTTTAACAGCGCGCGATTTGTCTCGGCCAGAACTGCGCCTCCGGCAACTGCCAAAACGAGAGTCTCAGAACTATTCGCTGCGTTCATTAGCGCCTCTGACTCGAGTCGCCGAAACTCGGGCTCTCCACTTTGGGTGAAAATTTCGCGCACCGATAACTTCGCCGACTTTTCAATCAATTCATCTGAGTCTGCAAATTTAACTTTTAATTCTTGGGCAAGGGCACGACCAACAGTCGTTTTGCCAGAACCCATCAAACCAATTAAAACGATTAGTGAACCTGGCGACACGTCCAGAGCCAAACTCAACTAATTCTCTTTGCGAAACTGTTTACATTCTTCACAAAGTCGTCGATACTGTCGCCACCGAAATTTCTCTGGGCTTCTTGGGCTAAAACGAGGGCAACCATCGTCTCGGCCACCACACCCATTGCCGGAACTGCAGTGACATCAGTGCGCTCTTTGAAACTCACTGTTTCTTCTTTCGACACTGTGTCGACTGTCTTTAGAGTTGGACGATTCAGTGTCGCCAATGGTTTCATCGCCGCGCGAACAACAAGCATTTCTCCCGTCGACATTCCGCCTTCGGTACCGCCGGCCAAACTCGTCTCACGCTTGTACTTTTTCTCTGACTCGCTCCAAGTGATTGCATCATGGGCTTTGCTTCCGCGCCGCGCGGCAACCTCGAAACCGTCACCAATCTCCACACCTTTGACGGCTTGAATGCTCATTATTGCTTGGGCCAAGAGACCGTCAAGTTTGCGATCCCAATGCACGTAGCTTCCTAATCCCACAGGCAAGCCGTATGCCAAAACTTCAACAATGCCGCCAAGGCTGTCGCCCTCTTTTGCTGCACTCTCAATTTCAGAAATCATTCGGGCCTCTGCTTGAGAGTCGAAGCATCGCACCGGAGATTCATCGACTTTTGCCAAATCCACAAGTGTTGGCCGAGTCGTATTGTCACTTCGCGCGCCACCAAGTTGCAGAACGTGCGACAAAACCGAAACATTAATTTGTTTGAGCAACACTTTGGCTAACGCACCAGCCGCAACTCGGGCAGCTGTTTCTCGTGCACTCGCCCGCTCAAGCACATCACGCGCGTCGTCAAAACCATATTTCTGCATTCCTGTGAGGTCGGCGTGACCAGGTCGAGGCTGTGTCAATGGTTTTTTTGTTTTACCTGGTTCTGGCGACATCTCTTCATGCCACACGTCGCTGCGAAACCACTCACTATTTTTGATCTCAATAGCCACGGGCGAACCTAAAGTGCGACCATGGCGAATTCCGCCAACAAGCACAATCTCATCTTGCTCAAACTTCTGTCTAGGTCCACGACCAAACCCCAGTCGACGACGAGCAAGTTCATCGCTAATGTCCTGCGAAGTCACTTGCATGCCTGCTGGAAGGCCTTCAACGATTACGACCAATGCCTGCCCGTGACTTTCACCGGCGGTTAAATAACGAAGCATAAATATCAGGCTACCCCTGAGGTGCCTTCACTTTCAGGTCATTAAATTTCGAACAGACGGTTGGTGGCAAATCTATTGAGTATTCAACGCTGCATCGCGCATCAGTTTTGTGTCACCACGTTGACCCAACCAGATTTCTTGTTGCAAGGCAGCTTGATGCACCAACATTTCTAAGCCATCCACAGTTTTGGCGCCAACTTTTTTTGCAGCCGCGAGCAAACTTGTTTCTAATGGACGATAAACAGCATCTA
>CANKZL010000015.1 GCA_947488385.1 Acidimicrobiaceae bacterium
CACTTTCGTTCACTGGTGATTGGACTTCTATTAATGACGGGTGTTAGTGCAATTTTAAATTCAATATTTAGTTAGCGCGCAAACCACTCGAGCCATTGCTGTTGGGATGTTGGTTTGAAAACATGGTTCGTCTTAACGACGTCACCGAGACTTGCACATGGCAAAGCAGAATATTGATGCCCTGGGCACACGATCGTGTCACTCGGCATTGACGCCAAGACTTGCAGACTCGAATATAAGTCGGCGGCATTTCCGCCAGGCAGGTCAGTGCGACCACAACCATCTAGAAAAAGCGTGTCACCTGCAACAAGGCGATGCTCAACTAAGAAACATTGGCTTCCAGGTGTATGGCCGGGAGTGTGCACAAATGTCACTTCTATTTCTCCAACATTGATCTTGTCCCCACCCACGTGCTGTACGAGTTCAGATTCAGCGAGTCCCGTAGTTCTTGCGACCCACTTTGCTTCATTGGCATTTATATGTATCGGCACTGAAGTATGTTCGAGCAGGTCTGCGACGCCTTGAATCTTCATTCCCATCATTGACCCACCTACATGGTCGGGGTGATAGTGGGTTGCCAGCACACCCGTCAACTTCATCTCGTCAGTCTCAATGATTTGGAGTAAATCTTGTATTGCATAAGAAGGATCAACAACTAAGCACTCTCGTGTCTTGTGGTCGCCAATCAGGTAAACAAAGTTGACCATCTGTGAGGCCACTTGGTCGTTCACTGCAAAGTCGCGGCCAGACAATAACTGACGAAAATAAAGTCTGTCGCTTGCTACTTCGCTCATGCAGAGATATTAGCGATCTAGTCTTATGGAGTGCTCGCTCAAAATAAATCTCTTCGATACGGGATAATCGGCACGGGGATGATGGGTTGTGAGCACATTCGCAATTTACAGGCGATCGCGGATTGTGAAGTAGTGGCTTACGCTGACCCGCACGACTCAAGTCGGGTTAACGCAGCAAAACTTCTGCCTAACGCAAGTGCTTTCGAGGACTACGAGCAAATGCTCGCTGCCGAGAAACTAGATGTTGTCGTAATTGCAACCCCGAATCACACGCATCGAAATGTGTTGGAAGACGTGTTGTTGTCTGGCGTGCATGTCTTGGTCGAAAAGCCACTGTGCATATCGACCCAAGAGTGTCGAGAAATAATCGCTTTAGAAAAGGAAACTAGAACTCCGAACAGAGTTGTCTGGGTTGGTCTGGAGTATCGCTACATGGCACCGACGGCTCGAATTATAGATGAGTGTTCGAATGGCAGTGCTGGAAGCATCAAAATGATTTCTATTCGCGAGCATCGATTTCCGTTCCTTAAGAAGGTCGGAGATTGGAATCGGTTTTCGAAAAACACGGGGGGAACGCTTGTAGAAAAATGCTGCCATTTTTTTGATGTGATGATTCTGCTGGCAAATTCTAAACCGGTAACTGTTTTTGCCTCAGGTGGACAAGATGTCAATCATTTGAACGAATCATATGAGGGATCAATTCCAGACATTTTGGACAACGCCTATGTCATTGTTGAATTCGCCAACGGAATTCGTGGTGCACTTGACCTATCGATGTTTGCGGAAGGTTCTTTGAACGAGCAAGAAATTTGCGTCGTGGGAGACGAAGCAAAAATTGAAGCCTTGATCACCGAATCTAAAATTCGTATTGGTAAACGTAATCTTGGTGCGTCTGGTGTAGTTGAGATCAGTGTTCGACATGATGAAGGAGTCGTTCCTGGCTTTCACGCCGGAGCATCATATGTTGAGCATCAAGCGATGCAGAAAGCAATTCGTCAAAATCTGCCAACTGGTGTTTCGTTAGAACACGCGTTAATGAGTGTTGCAGTTGGCCAGGCTGCCCACCTAAGTATCGCCGAGCGTCGACGTGTCGACCTTTCAGAAGTTCTTTAACTGTCACTAACCCAAAAAAGTTTCCAAGATCTTGGTGCGAATGCGATCGGGCCTGTTGGTTTTTGACTCGTAAGAATCAATTGATTCAGAAATTTTAAGTAGGCCGTTGATGCCAAAGTATCTGAGAGGTTCAACTTCCCACTTGCGAGATTGGTTGTTTACCCAGGCCAAGTGGGTGAGTTCGTGGTTGTCGTCGGCAATCAAATGGGCCATTGTTCGTGCGGCAAGGTTCGATGCAGCTACACCATCACCGACATAACCCCCAAGCGAGCCGAGTCCTGTTCGAGCGTCAAAATTTACAGATGGACTCCAATTTCTTGGTACCCCCAACGGCCCACCCCATTTGTGAGTGATATCAACATCACCTATCTTTTTGAATATCTCTCGCATTGAGTTGCATATTTTTTCATGAATCAGCGGGTGTGCGTCGTAGCTTGGCTTTGTTCGGGATGCGAAATGATACGGAGCGCCGCGTCCGCCAAAAGCTATTCGTTTATCTGCTGTTAGCTGGCAGTAGATGATCATATTTCGAGCGTCATGATAGGTCTCTCGATTTTCCCATCCAAGAATTTGTAATTGTCTTTCTGTTAACGGTGAGGTTGCGATCATGTATGAGTAAAGAGGAGCAAGAGTCCGACGGTGTGTCTTGATGCTCGGCGTGAAGCCTTCGGTCGCACGGATGATCATTTGAGCACGACATATGGCGTGATTGGTCTGTATTGAACCAGACTGATATTGCGTGACCGGTGAATTTTCGTAGATCTTTACACCAAGTTGTTCAACGACTCTTGCCAGTCCATTCACTAGTTTTGCCGGATGTGTCACGGCACAGTGCGGTGTGTATGAAGCTAATTGGATGTTCGAAACATTGATACGCCGTTCAACCTCACTTTGCGAAAGCTGGCGAATGTCATCGTCGGTGAACCCAAATTGATGAAATTTAAAAATCTCGCTTGTTACACGCTCTACCTGTACCGAATTTGTAGCACCGCAAATAGTGCCTCCGCGATGAAAGTCGCAGTCAATACTCTCATTAACTAAAACTGTTTCGATTTCATCAAGCGTCGCAAAACTTTGCCTATACATTTCGATTGCAAGTTCACGACCGTGCGTATCTGCCAACTCATCAATTGAATTTGGCAAAAAACCACTGCACCAGCCGCCATTTCGTCCGCTTGCACCAAACCCAACTTGGTTGGCGTCAATTATTACAACTTGCGAATTTGGAATTAGCTTTTTTAGGTAATACGCGGTCCATAGACCGCTGAACCCTGCACCAATAATTGCAACATCAGTTTCGATGTCCGAACTAAGTTTCTCGCGTGGCGCAGCGTCGTTTATTGCTGCATCGCACCAAAGCGAATTCAGATCTTTGCTGACCAAAGCTCTCTAAGTTCTGGCTCTGGATTATTGATTACTTTCGAATCAAGATTAATTTGCAATGTTGCGCGGTTTTCAAGATCGAACTCTGGCCACGAAACCGAGGTATCTTTTGCAAATCTCAATAATTCTGATGAAAAAGTATCAGCGATTAATGTACGATTCGGCGCATCTCCGGTGAACAACTCAACGTTGGGTGCATTTAAGTTGTGAAACATAAATGGTAAGTCCAGTGCGTGACAACACCCAAAAATACCGTCAAAGATGGGCGTCGGCCAGGTAAACCAATACATCCAAGTTGAGACACCTGCTTTGACTCGTGTCTCGCACAGATCCCATGCGGGTGATCTGAAATTTTGGTCGGTCTGCATTGCGGCGACCATCTCAATGGGGGATTGATTTGGACGCATCGTCGTATACAACGACCAAGCTCGGTCGCTCGAATCTCCGAGTGCTTCCTTGTAATAATTCTTTGCAGTTTCTTCGTCATTCGAAACATTGTTTGGATTAAGCGCAGACCATAAGCGGTTCTCATCTCGATTTGTACCCACAACTAGTGGAATACCAGATTTGGCAGACATCGCATAAATGTCGTCTGGTAATCCGGAGCTTCCACAGGTGGGTGAAAATGTCGCGATGTAGTTTTCGACATTTTCAAACATCTTTGCTGTTGCATCGATAATCTGCTGTATTGGCAAAGTCATGAGTTCTTCAACAGTGCTGCATTTCGCGGTATCTAAGAACTGCTGAGTTGACACATCTGCTTCTTTTTTGCTGCGAAGTTGTCGTAGCGATGGACTCATAGCCCAAGCCTTGGTCACCAGACCTTTTGTCATAGAAGAAGCTGTTAAGGCCACGACGCTGCTACCGCCAGCAGATTCGCCAAAAATAGTGACGTTATTTGGATCACCACCAAATGCGTCGATATTTCGATTGACCCATCGCAGAGCACTGATTTGGTCCAGCGTGCCGTAGTTTTCGTAACCGATAAAACCAAACGGTCCAAGGCGGTAGTTGATAGTTACTACAACAACATCACCTAATTCACAAAGATTTTTGCCGTCGTACCAAGATGTGGCACCAGTTCCATTGGTGTATGCGCCGCCATGGATCCAGAAAAGTACTGGCTTAAGTTGAGCTGATGGCTTGGGTGTCCAAATGTTGAGGTACTGGCAGTTCTCGTCAGTAGGCAAGACTTTTGTATTCAGGATTTCTTCCATGAATCCTGGTACTTGAGGCGACTGTGGTCCAAAAGATTTGGCTTGAACAGTTTCGCCATATGTGAGTACGTCCTCGGGCTCAGAGAATCGACGCGAGTTCGCAAATTTGATTCCAAGGTATTTGTCAGTTTTGGGCGATGCTTCAACGCCTTCAAACGACCCTGATGAATTCTTGACCATTGGCACGTGATCAATCTAACTCGTGCGGATTACGATAAAGAGATGTTGCGCGACAGTTTGGGTGACTTTTTGGCGGGATGTTGGCAACGTTGGTGTCTTAAGGCGTCAATTGGGTCAGGCTCCAAGCGTGCACGCGCTTTCGGAAAGTTTGGGCCAGGTTCATTAATTCTTTTCCCAGTTACGACGATTTTTAATGAGAAATATATTCACATCGGTAGCGAAACGATGATTGGCGAACATGTCGCTCTCTCGGCAGGCATGATGCCCGGTCAAGTTTGCCTGACTGATCCGGTAGTTCGAATTGGTGATAGGTGCTTGATCGGCCGTGGATCGGGCATCGTGGGGCACCTATCAATTGACATTGGCAATGATGTTTGGACTGGTCATCACGTCTACATCACCGATCAAAGTCATGGTTACGAAGATGTGTCGCTGCCAATATCTTTGCAATCCCAACCCGAGTCACCAGTTGTTATCGGTGAGGGTTCGTGGCTTGGTCACGGTGTCGTAGTTTTACCGGGTGCAAAAATCGGTAAGCACGTCGCAGTTGGCGCCAACTCGGTGGTGACGGGTGAATTACCAGACTTTTGTGTTGCGGTTGGAGCACCGGCGAGGGTGATTCGCCAATACACACCAGAGTCTGGCTGGACGCCACGAAAAAACTAGAGCGACAAATCTATGGGTGGTTTGCAGTAAGACATTTCATTGTCTGCTGCAAAGGTCGCAATCTTTTCGCTGATTGGTAAACCTTGTAAAGGTGTCTCAGCAAACCTCTTGTTGACACCGTTGCGCAAATCATCGGTGAATGAACGACGATCCTCAATATAGATCTGATAGTCATCTAACCAAAGAGAAACAATCGCTTTTCCTTTCGGGTCGCTCGGAAGGTCGACCCGAAACTCTTTTACAAAATCCTCAATAGTGTCAGTTGCACGGTCAATTATTGCGGCGCGTTCGGCTAGAGCATTTGCACCAAGATCGTTGACGATGCGATAGTCGGCGAGTGCTTTGCGATCCACTTCGGCGATCAAGCATCTTGCCTGAGCTTTGGCCGCCCAGTTTCGATCATCGAACTTATTGACGGCTTGTTTTGAAGCAAAGAACAACCCATATACCCACATCACTACAATTAGTGCGATGGTGATTGATAAAACAGTTCGCAAAATCACTTTCATAACTTCAACGATAGGTCATTGCGTCACTGGTAGAACTTGATAGTGCATTTAACCGAAGATTTGCCTGTGACACCAGACTCAACAACTACTGAAGCCAAAAGTAGATTGAAAGAAGCATCCCACTTAATAAATCGATTAGTTCGGTTTCACCCCAAACTATTTATTACTGCGGTTTCAGGAGCGACACTTTTCGCGCTTTGTACGGTCGCTTCGTCGATTGGGCTTCGATGGATGATTGACCGAGTAATTTTGGTGAGATTCGAGCAAAATATCGTTGATCTTCCAGCGTTAATTGCTGGATCGATAATCGTAATCGGCATTGGTTTGTTGCGAGCGTTTGGTGTCGTAGTCAGAAGAAGTTATGCAGGTAAAGCTGAATGGCGAACATGTGAGACTCTTACAGAAAGAGTCATAGACCACATCGTGGCTCAGCCGATCGAGTGGCATCGCAAAAGAATGACAGGTGACATTGTTGCACGATGTGGCGTTGATGCTGACGCAAGTGTTGCCATCCTCGCTCCATTGCCGTTTTCCACATCTGTAGTTGTGATGATGGTTGTCTCCGCCAGTTGGATGCTTTTTGTCGATATTCCGCTCGGTCTTGTCGCTGTTGTTGTTTTCCCAATTCTTCTCTTGTTGAACGTCGGATACCAGCGGCGAATTGATCGCTACTACAACCTGGCTCAAAAAGAGCTTGGCAGTCTTTCGGAAGCGGTACACGAGAGTTTCGACGGTGTTATGGTCGTCAAATCGTTTGGTGCTGAAAAGCGTGAAACCCAACGACTCGCAGACATTTCGTCGCGTCTACGCGATGCGCGAATTGATGCAGTTGGCATAAGGTCGACCTTCGAGGCGATGCTTGATGCGATTCCTAACCTCCTGAACATTGCATTAATTGTTTTAGGTTCCTACCGAGTTAAGTCAGGCAATATGAGTGTCGGTGAGCTGTCGAGTTTCATTTATCTCTTTAGTTTGCTCGTGTTCCCACTACGTATCATCGGGTATCTGTTTTCGGAGATTCCACATTCGGTAGCTGGCTGGCGCAGAATCAACGAGGTTTTAGACGAGAAGTTGTTGCGAGACCCGGCGATGGACATTCGATCTACACAGCACGGGGTTGGAATTGAGATCAAAGATTGTTATTTCAGCCATCAAGATCAAAGTCCGATATTGAATAATTTGAATCTAAAAATAGATCAAGGGAAAACGGTTGCCCTCGTAGGCGCAACGGGGTGCGGCAAAACTACACTTCTGCATTTAATCTCCGGACTCATCTCGCCGACCAGCGGAGATATCGCCGTGCAAAGTGGCGGCGTATCTTTAGTTTTTCAGGAAGCCTTCTTGTTTGCTGAATCACTTCGGTACAACATCACACTCGACTCGCAGATTTCAACTGAAAGCGTGCAAAGAGCGCTTGAAATTTCTCAATGCAATGACTTCATAATCGACTTAGAGCTTGGCATTGATACCACGATGGGCGAGCGCGGCATAAGTCTTAGCGGTGGGCAACGTCAGCGTGTTGCACTTGCGCGAGCTATTGCGCAGAACCGCTCGGTTTTGCTATTGGACGACACCACATCTGCATTAGATCCAAACACAGAGGCGAATGTCGTGACTAGTCTCCGCCAAATGTCTGGTCATCACACGGTGGTGATTGTTGCATCACGGCCGTCCACAATCGCGCTTGCCGATGAAGTCTTGTTTATGGATGAAGGCTGCATCGCCGAACGTGGTTCTCATGAAGAGCTTCTCGAACGTAGTGCAAAATATCTGAACCTAATCAAAGCATTCGAACACGACAGAAAGTCAACCGACGAGGTCGCTGTTCATGAATGAGCCAATCGGAAGATTCGCAACTGCGAAGACGCTTAATCGGGGGTTCTCGGTTGCTCCAGCACTTGCAAAAGGTATTGGCGTCACATTTGTTTTGGCACTTATCGGTTCAATCGCGCGAGTCGTTGTTCCGGTTCTGATTCAACAAACAATTGATAAAGGTCTGCGACCAGGCGACATCCGCATGGGCTTCATTACTCAAATGAGTATCTTTGCAGCGGTATCAGTGATCGTCTCGTCATTCGCATTACGACAAGCCGTATTACGACTTGGGATTGGTGCCGAGCGTGGTCTTTACACAATGCGAGTGAAGTTGTTCGAGCACATCCATCGATTGAGTTTGGCAGACCATAACGATGAAAGACGAGGAGCCCTCGTATCTCGAGTCACCAGTGATATTGAAACTTTGACAATGTTTTTCTCATGGGGAGCGTTGGTTTGGTTATTAGATGGTTCTTTGATGTTCGTTGTTGCATGTGTGATGCTCTCATACGACTGGATTCTTGCCTTAGTGGCATTCGCCGTGTCGGCGCCCCTGTTTTGGGTTCTGAGGAATCTGCAGAAGAGACTTGTAACGGCATATGATCTTGCGCGTCAAGAGAACGGCGATTTACTCGGCACAATCAGCGAGTTAGTTTCGGGCACCGAGACGTTACGCGCCTATCAGGCACACGCACCTATGGTGATGAAAAGTAAACGTGCCGTTCGCCGACGAGCTGATGCGCAGATTAAAGCTGGTGTGATTGGCGCGTTTTTGTTTCCTTCAGGTGAAGTATTTGCGGTTTTCACAATTGTTGCAATTATCGCTGTCGGAGTTTTCAGAGGTGTTGATAGTGGTTTGACGGCTGGTTCTATGGTCGGGTTCGTATTTTTGACGTATCGGTTTTTAGAACCGATTGCAGAGTTCACGGAAGTCGTGGATCAAACCCAGACCGCTGTGGCCGGGCTGCGAAGAGTTCTGAGCGTTCTTGACACGCCAGTGGGTCCACCAGCTCCGAATAATCCGATCGCACTTCCGGTCGAGGCATTGAGCATTGACCTGCATGAGGTTTCATTTTCCTATACATCACGACTTGATGACGAAGACGACGATTTACCCGTACTGCGCAATATCAATTTGCATATCCCGCCTAGGCAACATATTGCGTTGGTGGGTTCGTCGGGATCAGGTAAGACAACTCTGGCGCGTCTAATCGCAAGATTGGCCGATCCGACAATCGGCTCGGTATCGATTTCTGGTATCAACTTAAAACGAGTCGCCAACGATGATTTGCGAAATCGTTTGGTCGTTGTGCCTCAGGAGCCGTTCTTATTTGCTGACAGTATTGCAAATAATTTGTTGTTTGCTAATCCCACCGCGACCAAGTTCGATATTGAGAACGTGTTCAACCAGCTTGAGCTAAGCGAATGGGTTAAATCACTTCCAAGTGGTATTGAAACTCATGTTGGACAGCGTGGCGCAGCTCTCTCTGCGGGGGAACGTCAACTCGTTGCGCTTGCACGCGCAGCCTTGAAAAATCCTGATGTATTGATTTTGGACGAAGCGACATCGGCGGTTGATGCGATCGCAGAGGTCAGACTTACCAAGGCGTTGCAGGTGCTCTCACAGGGCAGAACCACTATTTCAATAGCTCATCGCTTGTCAACAGCTTCTCGTGCCGATCGAGTCGTAGTACTTGAGCACGGTGTAATTACTGAAGACGGATCTCACGAGCAACTGCTTGTAAATAATCTTGGATATGCAAAGATTTATGCACAATGGCTCTCTGCGACATCGGTTCGAAATTCGTGACGCGTGCGACGTTCTTTGGATCAACAACTCTTGTTGGTTTGATGCTGCTTTCAAGTTGTGCTCAAAACGCAGAGCGTGACAGTGTTTGCAAACAGTCAGTACGTTGGAACAATGCAAGCACTCAAATTGCAGTAGTTCTTGACTCGATTGAGTCAAGCGAAGATGGATTGATTCAGAATGCTTTTGTTGAAACAATCGACGCACTCTTGGCGTTGAACGAATCAGCACCACGAGAGATCAAGTCAGACATTGAAAACTTGCTCAGTACCTACGGGTCGCTCTCCGACGCTTTTGCTGCAATCGGCTGGCAGGGGGGACTATCACGAAAAGATTCAGCAGTTGTCAGTGCTGGAGTTCGACTCGCAAGCAACGATCTGCAACAGGCGCAGTCAAATCTGGCGAATTACATTGCCGATAATTGCAACTTGCAGATTGATAATGCGGTCAATATGTTTCCAAACGTTGGCACCACGTTGCCTGATCCAGTGATTCAAGATGAGCAGTCGCCAGAAGTTCCTGTTGGGTATGACAATGACGAGAGTGTGGCGCAGGCCTTTGGTTACGTCGTGGTCGAGCGCTTTGGCGTTGCGATCACTTCCGAGCAAGCAACGTGTGTTGGTACGGCATTATTAGCTGCGAATTCTGGAGATTCGCAGACAGTCGACCAAAAATATTGGCTCTTGCTTCAAGAGATTTTTAATTCTTGTGATGTGAAGATTGATGTTGCCAAGTCAATCGAAGAAAAATAGACGTCAAATAGACAGCAAATAGACGACCGATAGTTGCTAATCTTTGCGCATATGGAATTGTTTCTTTGTCGTCATGCGCAACCGCTTTGGGTATCCGAAGGTCTTTGTGTTGACAACCCACAACTCACAGAGCTTGGGCATCGTCAAGCTGCAATGCTTGGGCAGCGATTAGCTAGAGAACGATTTGATCACATCTATGTCTCACCACTGCTTCGCACCCGACAAACTGCCGAGCCAATTCGTGCGGCACACAAAAGAGAAGAAGTAATACAGCCTTGGTTAGAAGAGATCCGCGGCCCAGTCTGGCAGGGCCTTCCAGGCGAAGTTGCAGCAAAGGCTTATAAACAAGAAGGGTCAAAACCTGCTCGAGAGCGATGGCATGGGCTTGAAGGCGGCGAAGCCAATAAAGATTTCGTGGCTCGAATTCACGCAGGTGCCGATAAATTTTTGGCTGAACACGGTGTGCATCGAATTGAACACGAGCTACCGATATGGCACATTGAAAACCCAGGACAACGAATCGCATGTGTAGCCCACGCAGGCACCAACAGCGTTGTGATCTGTCACCTTTTAGGTTTGTCGCCAACGCCTTGGGAGTGGGAGCGCTTTGTTCTCGGTCACGCATCGATCAGCAAACTTGAAGCATTTAAGCTTGGCGATGGTTATGCGTTTTCTCTTTCGCCGCTATCAGATTTAGAACATATTCCTGCTGAAGACAGAAGTTATTAATTCAACGGGCAGCGGAGGATCTCACCTCTCCGCCACCCGTTAATCGAGCACTCGTTATGGTTGTGGGAGCACTTCCGTAACGTGACATGCGTCGACAGCTTTTACAACTGGGTATGGATTAATTGCATCGCCTCCACCAGGGTGAACTTCAAAATGAAGGTGAGGGGTTCCTGAATTTCCGGTTGATCCCATATACCCGATGATTTGGCCAGCACGAACAGTAGAGCCGACCGTGATGCCTGCGGCAAACGAGTCAAGGTGAGCATAAAAGAAATATGTCTTGTCTGCGCCAGTCAAGCGAAGAGCGTTTCCGCTAAGTGATGAGTCTGCTCCATACATTTTTGTGATTGTTCCATCGACGACTGCGTACAACGCCAAACCTTTTGGTCCGACAATGTCAACACCGATGTGAAGACGATTGCCTGGGCGAGGTGCATGCCAACTATCAGAGAATGAACAACG
>CANKZL010000016.1 GCA_947488385.1 Acidimicrobiaceae bacterium
GCTCGGTCGTCCACGGAATGGCTTTCAAACGCTCTCGCGGAATCGGCAAACCAGATCGAGATGAATAACCATAATCGCCAGTTTCAAGTCGTTTGAGTGCCTCGTCGATTTCTTCGACTGTTTGACGAGCTGATGCCGAGAGCGTGAGATCTCGCTCGCGCTCAACCACCATCGTGTCGCCTTCGCCACCCTCATCATCAAACTGCACGTCACCCATTTCTGAGTTCTCGACAATCGCGTTGGCTTCACTTTCGAGTTGATCAGCCTGCCCAAGCAAGTTTTTGCGCTCGGCAGTCAATAATTCGCGTTGTGACATTAGGAATTCGATGTTGAACTCTTTTGTCGGCGTGATGCCATCTTGCATCACACCTTTAATAATTGGCGGCTTTGGTGGAGCAACCGGTTTACGGTTGGCTTCAATCTCTGCCAAACGAGCTGCCTCGCGCGCGGCGATCTTGGCGGCTTTTTCGGCTTCGCGAGCAAGTTTGGCATCAAGCCGTTCTTTTTCTTTTGCGGCCTTCAAGGCTTGACGCTCGGCAATTTGTTGAGCTTTTAACTTTGCACGTTCTTTAGCAAGGCGAATTGCTTCTTTTTGCTTCTCTTTTTGCAATCGCTTGCGTTCGGCAAGAGCTCTTCGCTTTTCAACTTCTTTTTGCTTCTTAATCGCTTTGATCTGATCAAGCTTCTTTTTCAGCTCGAGTTTCTTCTTGAGATCAAGTTTTTTCTTCAGTTCAAGTTTCTTTTTCAGCTCAAGCTTCTTTTTGAGCTCCAGTTTTTTCTTGAGTTCAAGCTTCTTTTTCAGCTCAAGCTTCTTTTTCAGCTCAAGCTTTTTCTTGATCTCGAGCTTCTTTTTGAGTTCGAGCTTCTTCTTGAGTTCAAGCTTCTTGCGCTGATCGGCTTTTTTGCGCGCTAAGAGTTTCTTTTTGGCCAGCGCTTGTTTCTGCTTATTCTGCTTAATCTTCTTTTTCTTTGCAGATGCCATTTTCACCTCTCGAGGGAGTTACTTTAAAACTCACTCATTTGACCGCGTTACGATAGCCGATTTACCGCCACAAACACTGCTACTCCATCCAAATCGGCATTCGGCGCAAGATCGTCGCTAAGGACCACGACTTCTAGTTGAGTCGCCAAAGTCTCGGTTTTAATAGTTTCGTGGTGGCCAGATACTTGCGCAACAATTTCTTTTGGTAGTCCCAATTGCAGCTTGATTCGATCTGACACATCGAGGCCTGCTTCACGTCTTTGCTGTTGGACAAGACGAATTACGTCTCGAGCTGCTCCTTCGGCTTCAAGTTCGGCAGTCAGTTCAATATCGAGCACGACGACACCCGCACTACTACCTAGAGCAGCGCTAGCTCCTGAAGCCTTGGGGACAAGCTTTAATTGATACTCGCCGGGAAACAAATCAACCGAGCCCGCAGTAACGATGTCACCATTACGAGACCAGTCGCCTTGCTTAACTGCTTTGATAACTGCTTGCGTGTTTGCCCCGAGTCGCGGCCCAACAACACTTGGTACAACCTGTAGTTCAAACCCAGCGACAGACGAGACATCATCTGAGAAGCTAACTTCGCGCACATTGACCTCGTCAGAAATAATGTCAGCAAACACCTTGAGCGCCGCCGAGTTTTCGGTTGCAACGATCAAACTTGCAAGAGGTTGACGCACACGTCGTGAGTGAACCTTGCGCAATGACAGCGTCGTCGAACAGACATCTCGCACTCGATCCATTGATGCAACTAAATTTTTGTCATCGGCGAGGTCGTCAGTCGTCGGCCATGTTTGCAGATGCACACTGCGCTCACCAGTTAGTCCGCGAAAAATTTGTTCTGAAACAAGTGGCAGAACAGGTGCTGCGATGCGAGTCACAACGTGCAACACAGTGTGCAGCGTGTTGATTGCCGCGGCATCGCCCTTCCAAAAACGATCTCGACTGCGCCTGATGTACCAATTTGTTAAGACATCAAGAAAAGTTCGTATCTCGGCGCAAGCAGCAAAAAGATCATACGAGTCAAAACTCTTGGTGGTCGCTTCAACGAGGCCACGCAACTTTGAAACAATGTACCTATCCAAGACATTTTCGCTTGATGCATCAAATTTGCCCTCGACAGATTCGGCGTTTGCATAAAGCGACAAAAAGTACCAGCTATTCCAGAGTGGCAACATAACCTGACGCACCGTGTCGCGCATGCCTTCTTCAGTCACCGCAAAGTCGGAGCCTCGCAAAATTGATGATGAGAGCAGATACCAACGCATCGCATCTGCGCCATGACTATCAAAAACTTTCATCGGGTCTGGATAGTTGCGCAAACTCTTTGACATCTTTGCACCGTCTTCGCCCAAGACGATTCCGTGGCTGACACAATTCGAAAATGCAGGTCGATCAAATAGCGCAGTTGCTAAAACGTGAAGCGTATAAAACCAGCCACGAGTTTGACCGATGTACTCGACAATAAAGTCGCCTGGGTAGTGATTTTCAAACCACTCTTGATTTTCAAACGGATAATGAACCTGAGCAAACGGCATCGACCCGCTTTCAAACCAACAGTCCAGAACTTCAGGCACACGACGCATCATTGATTTGCCACTCGGGTCATCTGGATTTGGTCGTACCAAATTGTCGATCGTGGGTCGGTGCAATTCTTGAATGTCAACACCGAAATCACGACGCAACTCGGCCAAACTGCCGTAAACGTCAATGCGCGGATAATCAGGATCATCGCTGCGCCAAACAGGAATTGGAGAACCCCAAAAGCGATTTCGGCTGATCGTCCAATCGCGCGCATTCTCCAACCACTTACCAAAACTTCCATGCTGCAAATGATCGGGCACCCAGCGGACTTGCTCGTTCAACTCAACCATACGATCACGAATCGCCGTCACCTTGACGAACCACGAACCTACTGCTTTATATATGAGTGGCTTTCCTGTGCGCCAACAGTGAGGGTAAGCGTGATCGTAAGTTTCATGACGAAACACGACGCCACGCTCTTTGAGCACGCGAATGATCGCTGGGTTGGCATCAAAGACGAGTTGCCCTTCAAAGTCGGCAACTTCACTGGTGAAACATCCGCGCGAATCAACAGGAACAACCAAGTCGATTCCTGCTTCTTGACACACCCGTTGGTCATCTTCACCAAAACCTGGCGCCATGTGCACCACACCGGTGCCATCTTCAGTCGTAACAAAATCGCCCGAGATCACTCGAAACGCATTTGGTTGATCGGCAAAATAATTGAACAACGGCTTGTAAGTTCGGCCCACCAACTGAGAGCCCAAAACTGTTTCGAGAACTTCTACATCCGGAAACTCTCGCTCGTATGCCGACAATCGCTCACGCGCAACAATTAGTTTTTGACCCTTGTGTTGAAAAACCACATACTCGACATCTGGCGCAACAGCCAAAGCCAAGTTTGAAGGCAGTGTCCACGGAGTCGTTGTCCAAGCCAACAAAAGTTCGCCCGACGAGAGTTCGAAGCCAACAGTTAATGCGGGGTCTTGCACTTGCTTGTAAGCATCATCCATTCGTGTTTCGGTATTCGAAAGCGGAGTTTCAAGCGCCCATGAATAAGGCAAGACTCTGAATCCCTCATAAATCAAACCTTTGTCCCAAAGTGTTTTGAACGCCCACATCACGCTCTCCATATATGGGGTGTCGAGAGTCTTGTAGTCGTTTTCAAAGTCAACCCAACGGGCTTGACGAGTTACATAGCGCTCCCAGTCGCTGGTGTATTGCAAAACCGAGGTGCGGCAGTACTCGTTGAATTTGTCGATTCCGAAATCTGTTATTGCTTGGCGACCAGAAATACCCAGTTGACGTTCTGCTTCTGCCTCGGCCGGCAACCCGTGACAATCCCAACCGAATCGACGTTCAACGCGTTGCCCGCGCATGGTGCGATATCGAGGAACAGCATCTTTAACAAAACCTGTTAGTAAATGCCCGTAATGCGGAAGACCGTTGGCAAATGGCGGGCCATCATAAAAAACGAATTCGTTTTCGCCGTTCTTTCCGGCGTCACGCAACTTGATTGAAGCCTCAAAAGTTTTATCTTGCTTCCAATATTCGAGAACTTCATTCTCAAGCAACGGAAAATTTGGCTGTGGCTCTACCTGCGGATATGACACGAGTGAATTAACACCTAAGAATCATGCGCTGCACAACTATCTGCAGAAATAGCAAGACGACAAGCGGCGACAAATCAAGTGCACCCGTGCGCGGCAAGATGCGGCGGACCGCATCTAAAACTGGCTCGGTGAACCGGCCAACAAAATACGAAACTTGCGCGACGACACCACCACTAGTTGCTGGAAACCATGACAAGACGACGCGCACAATGATCATGTAAATGAAAATTTGAACGACGCTACAAAGAAGTGCGGACATTTTTGAACCTCGGTCGGCGCTAGTTGCGCGACACGCGTGCGCCGAATGGTTTCATCATGAACACACCGTTGCTCATTTTTTCCATCGTGCCGTTGTTGGCGTAACAAACTCCACTTGCGAAGTCAATGATGCGTCGCATCGTCTTAGGGTCAGTCGACTGCACATTGATAATTACTGGTGCGCCTTCTTTGAAGCGATCAGCAATTTCTTTCGCATCCTCATAACTAGTCGGACGCACTGTCACCGGAGCTGCCGCTGGCATCACAGGTCGAGCTACCGCTTCTGCTCGGCGACCAGCAACTGGTCGAACCGTTACGCCCGAATCATGTTGGGCTTGTTGTGCGCGTACTCCTGGTGTTCGATAGTCATCGTCACGATCGTCGTCATAATCAACATCATCGTCTTCGTAAGAGTTGGCCATTTGCCGACCACGTGTTGGCATGCGGCGATCTCGTTCGACTGCGACTGATTCGTCGTAATCGTCGTAAGCCTCATCTGGCCCTAAACCCAAGTAATCCATAGCGCGACGGAACATTGACATACGCCAAGGATAGTTCAAAATATGCCTCTAAATACGGACTAATGAATACGGACTAAAGCTTGCGAGCACCAAACAACGCCGAGCCAACTCGAATCGCCGTTGCCCCCTCTTCAACAGCAATCTCAAGATCGCCTGTCATACCCATGCTGCACTGAGCAATACCCAAATCGTCGGCGAGTTTGCGTACCAGCCGAAAAGCACGTCGCGTTGCTTCGGGCTCATTTTCTGTTGGCCCAACTGTCATCAGACCCAAGACTTCGAGACCTTTGCTGTTGGCAACGCGCACCAAATTCTCTGTTTCACTTGGTTCGCACCCGCCTTTGCCTGGCTCGTTTGTTGAGTTCACCTGCAACATAATCTGCGGCATTTTGGTTGTTGTGCCACCGCCGCATCGTTTGGCGATCTCGTTGATCAGATCTAGTCGATCTACGCTTTGCCAAACATCGACGACGCCGCACAGAGATTTGACTTTGTTGCTTTGCAAACGGCCGATGAAGTGCACTGGAAGATGTTTTGAAGTTGGCACCAATTTTGCCTTGGCGATCAACTCTTGTGCATAGTTCTCGCCCACACCGTCACAACCTGCGTCAAACGCGGCAACTAAAGCCGCAACTTCAAAAGTCTTGGTGACTGCTATCAGCTTTACGTTTTTACCACCCGCATTCGCGATTCGGGCACGAACATCAACAACCCGAGACGCAACTTGCGAGAGATCTAATGCAGTCATGTCGTCACCGACATGCAAACTTTATTTAAGAAACGATGGAAGATCGTCGTCGTCATCTGCACCACTAAGTGGATCAGATGTGCCGCCGAACAAATCTTTCAAGCGACCGCCCTTAGGGTCGGGGCGAAGTGTGCCTGATGTTGCCGTGTTTCGACCATCACCACGAGTGGCAGTGCGTTGGGCAGCACTATCCCACCGCTCAAAACCGGCTGCGACAACCGTGACACGAACCTCGTCGTTGACGTCATCGTCGATAACGAGACCATGAATGATGTTTGCATCTTGATGCGCAACACCACGAACGATCTCCATGGCGTTTGTAACTTCGAACAATCCGACATTTGACGGACCAGTGATGTTCACCACGATGCCACGCGCTCCTTCAAGCGAGGCCTCAAGCAACGGCGAGTTGATCGCAGCATTCGCCGCAAGAACAGCACGATTGTCGCCGCTCGCAGCGCCAGTGCCCATCAGTGCAGTGCCAGCGTTGGCCAAAACTGCTTTGACGTCAGCAAAGTCAGTGTTGATCAAACCAGGTGTGGTGATCAAACCAGTGATGCCAGACACACCTTGAACCAAGACTTCATCGGCTTTCTTGAACGCATCAATCATCGATGTCTTGTCTGTCGAGATCGCCAACAATCTTTCGTTTGGAATTACAACAAGCGTGTCAACTTTTTCTTTCAGCGCAGCGATACCTGCATCAGCCTGAGTCGAACGACGACGGCCTTCAAATGCAAACGGACGAGTAACAATCGCAACCGTCAAAGCACCTTCAGCTTTGGCGATCTCGGCAATAACCGGAGCCGCACCAGTACCTGTGCCGCCACCTTCACCAGCAGTGATGAACACCATGTCGGCACCCGATACAACTTCTTGAATCTCATCACGATGCTGCTCTGCTGCTTCACGTCCAACTTCAGGATCTGCACCCGCACCAAGACCACGAGTTAACTCGCGACCAATATCAATTTTTACGCTCGCATCACTCAACAACAGCGCCTGCGCGTCAGTATTGATCGCGATGAACTCGACGCCGCGCATTCCGGCTTCCATCATTCGGTTGATCGCGTTGACACCGCCACCACCAACGCCAATAACTTTGATTACTGCAAGATAATTTTGTGGCTGACCGACCATTTAGGATTAACCCCCGCTATTTGAATGTGCCGATATTCTGCCACATCATCTCAGTCTCTCCAAACATCAGCCGAACGTTCAGCCGAGTTGAGAGAAAGTCTCTACTTGGACTTTACAGTTGGTGTTCTCGGGTCAGTTAAGTCAATAGCAATGATTTGCTTTGCGTCTTGACGACGCAGCAACACGAGCAATGAAATCAACTTGTTCTGCAAATCTGTTGGCGGGCCGAAATTAATTAGCGTTCCAGAGCGCAAAGTCATAACCAGCTGGTTCGGGCCACCCACTCCAACATTTAGAACACGCTCACTCAACTCATCCGGCAGACTTCCTGCCAGTTGTGCAGCCGCTTTATAGACAGCTCCCGCATTAGCCCCGGGTGCCAGGTTGGGGCCGACACCTGTGATCTGCAAATACTGGGTCGGCTGACCAGTTTCAACTGCCAGCACCCGACCTTGTGGGTCGACCACCCTCGATCGATTGTCAACCCCAATGTAAAAAGCCACAGGTCTACGCTCAACAATTTCGATGACCAGACGAGTCGGAAAGAACGATCTAATTCGAACTGACTCAACCCATGGGTCGCCCTCGAGTCTCTTTTCGGCAGCATTCGTATCAACAGTCAAAATCGACTTGCCATTCAAAGACTTTTCAACCGCAACCAACAAATCAGCGCTCATGTAACGCGCACCCTCTATCTCAATTTTGCGAACACCGATAATCGGCGAAGCCAAAATTATCAAGACGAATGCGACCACACCCAAAACTGAGCCGATGCCGACTAAAACTCGCCGGCGATTCAACGCCAAATTTCGAGCTACCTCTCGCCGACGTAACTCAAACCGCGAATTGCTTACGACATTGCTCGGGTCAGATGTCGGTGCAACATTCACCGAACTTGTCTGTTCATCAATCGGATGATCAGAATCAATCGGCAGACGCAAGTCTTCATCAATAATTACGATCCGACCATTGTTTGTCTTAAGCGTCAGTGAAGAATTTGTGGGTTCACTCGGCTCTGCGATGCTTGCTTCGTCGTTATCTTCATCTTCATCATCATCTAGTTCAATACCTTCTTTTGGTCGCACCACTCGAAGATTTGCTGTTGGTGTCGCATCGCCTTCAAACGCATCTTTAAGTTCAGCGAGCACTTCATCTGAAAGTTGCTCAGAAAATGACGGCATGGGTATCGACAAATCTGTGTTATTCGACGAACCAAAAGCTGCTTCAAGTTGGCTGCCGCGTTGATTTTCGTTATTCAGCTGCGCTCCTGCATCTTGGGCCACCGACGCAGCAAAACCTACGAGTCGAATTTCGCTTCTTAGGTCAATGCCGTGTGCTTCAAAAACTCGCTGGCGAACAAATGTCATTAACTCGACGACATCATCTGCGCGACCATCTTCGTCAGCTTGAATAAAGTTTGCGTGCTTGGCAGAGACAACAGCCGAACCAATTCGATAATCACGAAGCCCAAGTTCGTCGATCAATGCACCTGCAGAAGATGCGCCAGAAACAGGATTTACAAAAACTGATCCTGCATTTTGTCCACCGGGTTGGTGCTCGCGACGCCATTTGACGATTTCGGCTAGCCGTGATTCGCCCTCTGACTTATCGCCCCAAGCGAGTCGTAACGTTGCTGAAATAACGACATGCTCGTCAGTCAAGTCAGAGCCACGAAACCTCAATCCCAAATTTGCCGCAGAGACATTGGCTTCAATCCCCTTTTCGAGATGAAACAAACGAACGCTCAAAAGTGAGGCGATCATGTCTGAACCGTGACCACCAGCATTCATTCGCACAGCGCCACCGATTGAACCCGGCACTCCCACCGCCCATTCGAAACCCCGCAAACCGGCGCTCACACTTTGTCGAGCAAGAACTGGCAACGACGACATTGCTCCAGCCACCAAGATTGGCGACTGTTCGACGCTCGGCAGGCTGATCTGCTCAGCAAAAGGACCTAACGCAATTGCAAGCCCACGAAAACCAGAATCGCTCACCAACATGTTGCTGCCGCGGCCAAGCAACAAAACAGGTATCGAAACCTTTGACAATGCCCGCGAAACGGCATGCAGATCTTCAACACTCATCGCACGCATGAATAATGAAGCCGCGCCACCAACGCGATACGTCGTATATGGCCCGATCGGTTCTTCTTTTGTAAGTCGATCGCCGAGTAGTGCCGAAAACCGATTCAAGTCTTTGTCGCTTGGGCGCGCGAATTCAGTAATCAAATTCACTTACCTCGGCGTTGCGCAATCACTTCTTGGGGCAACGTGGCAATATCGCCGCAGCCCATTGAGATGCAAAGGTCACCAGTTTTGAGTTCATCTGCCAAGAACTCTACGAGATTTGCTCGGATCGGCTGGTACACGACTTCGCACTCTGGGTGAGACTTGAGAATTGCGTCGACGACTAATTGACCAGTCACACCTGCAATTGGCTGCGTTCCGGAGGGATAAATGTCTGTGACAACCACAAGATCGGCAGATACAAACGCATCGGCGTACAAATGCGAAATCACCGACATGCGATTGAAACGATTTGGTTGAAAGACCGCTACTACTCGAGACCATTTATCTGTCTCGTCACGCGCGCCAGAAAGAACTGCCGCGATTTCATTCGGCAAGTGGGCATAGTCGTCGACGAAGGTGACACCACCATCTGAACCCTGATCTTCAAATCGTCGCGCCACACCGCCAAATGTTTCAAGCGCCAGGCTTGCCTGCGCAAAAGAAACACCAAACTGCATCGACATTGCGATTGCACCTAGTGCGTTACTCACATTGTGCAGACCGCGCAGAGGTAATGAGACATGACCGAGTTCGACAGTCGATGACTGCAAGTTTTGAACAACCATGAATGACGAATTGCCATCTGTGAATTTGATGTCGTTGGCTTCGAAATCTGCCCCTGAACTGCCGCGCACAGAATATGTAACTGCGCCGTGTTTTTGCGCGATCGACGAACAAACAGCGTCGTCAAGACATAAAACTTTCGGGCCTTGGATGCTGGCGACATATTCAAAAAAGCTCTGCTCGATCGCCGCTTGAGTTTTGAAGTGATCCAAGTGATCAATGTCGACATTCGTCAAAATTGTTGCCGCTAACGGCAATTGAGAATGAGTGCCGTCGCTTTCATCTGCCTCTACGACGAAAAGTTCTCCGCCTGTCCATGTGGCGCCGCGTCCTAACGAAACGACATCACCACCAATCAAAAAACTTGGATTCTTTCCTGCTGAAATTAAAATAGTTGCCAACATCGATGACGTTGTTGTCTTGCCGTGGGTTCCTGCAACTCCGATACTTGTTGCACGCATGCAAATTTGCGCCAATGTTTGGGCTCGGGTTGCAACCGCGATCTTGTTGGATCTTGCATGTTGATATTCAATGTTTGAAGCAGCTATTGCCGGTGACCCTGTAACGAAATCACAGCCTTCAACTACCGACGCTTTGTGACCAAGATTGACTTGCACACCAACTTGCTTAAGTCGATCAATGATTTCGGATTGGCGAACATCGCTTCCCGAAACATTGTGCCCCATCTCGGCTAAAACAGTTGCAATCGCCGACATTCCCGGGCCACCCACCCCAACAACATGTATCCGTTTAGTGCTTGCCAAATCTAAGTGTGACTTGGTTTGCTGCGCCGTCTCAATAATCAAACTCGCAAGGCTCGTGTTTCTGTGCTGCGCACCTGCTTTTCTAGCCGCCAAACCAAGCGCCAAGATTTTTGCACTGTCATCGATAAGTGCTGTGATTTGAGAGGAAATTTCAAGTGTCGAAACAGAGCTTTCATTGATCACAATTGCCCCACCAAGGTCACCGAGCCAATTGGCGTTGGCTGTTTGATGGTCTTCGGCGGCTTGCGCCCAAGGCACAAGCACGCTGGCAATACCAATAGTTGAGATCTCAGCAACTGTGCTTGCCCCCGCTCGGGCAACTACAAGATCGCTTGCACTGTAAACATCTTGCATCGCAACCGTCGACTCAAGTCGCTTATAAGTAATTTTTGCTCCAGGTTCAAACTTGGG
>CANKZL010000017.1 GCA_947488385.1 Acidimicrobiaceae bacterium
TAAAACAGCTTGGTGGTCAACTTTTTGCGATAGTCGCCGGTGCGCGGGTCGTTTGGTCCCATTTTCTCTAGCAACTCAAGAAATTCGCGCTTGGCGTCTTCATCTGTCTTGACACGCACCAACAAATCAGTCAGCTGTTTATCAAAGTCATCTTTGGGCACGAAAGCTGCACGAGCGGCTGCCACCGAAGTTCGCACGCGTTCTGTCTCGGGCACGGTCTTGAGCAACTCGAGTGCAGCCGAACAGTCTTTGCGAGCGATCAACAAATCAGCCAAAGCAACAACAACTGCTTCGTTTGTCGGCTCGGCAGCCAATGCTGCGCGCAGACTCTCTTCGTCACCTTTGGCCAAAAGTGCTTTGACATCGACAACAACCGATTCTGGTAACAAATTTTTGATGAACTGTTCAACAACGTGTTCTGATTGTGCGCCGACAAAACCGTCAACGATCTTGCCATCTTTCATCGCATAAACCGCAGGTATCGACTGAACCTGAAACGCCTGGGCGATCTGCGGGCAACTGTCTACGTCAACTTTTGCCAAAATCACTTTGCCGTTTGTCGCGTCAGTCAATTTTTCGAGAATTGGTCCAAGTGTTTTGCACGGTCCGCACCACTGGGCCCAAAGGTCAATAATCACTGGAGTGGTCATCGACTTTTCAATCACCTCTGTTTGAAAGGTCGCGTCTTGTACGTCGATTGCCATGCCGAGATATTACTCGGCATGCAACACGTGCCGAAAGCCAGCGATCTCTTGCAACTGGCAAACAGTCACGCAAATTAAGTAGGTTGCATGGTGATGAGCGACACAGTCAGCGCCGGAATTGATTCGCCAAAAGTTACAAAATGGCTCGAAGAAAACGTCAGCGGTGCGACAGGTCCATTTAACTTTGAATTCATCGCCGGCGGCCACTCAAATCTGACGTTCTCGGTGCGCGACGCCAAACAAAATCACTACGTCTTGCGACGGCCGCCACTCAGTCACGGTCTCGCAAGTGCCCACGACATGGGTCGCGAACATCGCATGATCTCGGCGCTACAAAATTCGGGGGTTCCCGTGCCCCGTACACGCGGGCTTTGCAACGATCTTGAAATTAATGGCGCACCGTTTTACGTTATGGATTTTGTCGACGGCCACATCGTGCGCGACATTCCGATCGCCGAAAGAGTTCTCACACAACAGACGCGCACGCTTGCCAGCGAATCTCTCGTCGATACGTTGGCGAAAATCCACGCAGTAGATGTCAACAAAGTTGGTCTGCAAGATTTCAGCCGACATGAGGGTTATATCGCGCGCCAACTAAAGCGATGGTACGGCCAATGGAACGCACAAAAGACTCGCGAACTCAGCGTGGTCGATCGCGTACACGACGAACTCGCGAAGCGAATTCCTGAACAGGGTCCGGCCACAATCGTGCACGGCGACTATCGACTCGACAATTGCATCGTCAGTTCGCAAGGCGAAATTCAAGCCGTTTTAGATTGGGAAATCTGCACACTTGGTGATCCACTCGCCGATCTCGGCTTGCTCACTGTTTATTGGACTGGCCCCGATGACCAAGCGTCGCCTTGGATGTCGCAATACACAACAGTCAAAGGATTTTTGAATCGCAGTGATTTGATCGCGCGCTACGCAAAAGCCACTGGCCGCGATGTGACAAATATCGAGTTCTACCGCGCGTTTGCATATTGGAAACTTGCATGCATCGTCGAAGGCGTTTATGCGCGCTATCTAGGCGGTGCTCTCGGCGAAAAACAAGCCTCAGATCTTGAGCCATTTAAGTTGCAGACCGAGGCCGCCGCCAACAGCGCTGAGGAAGCACTCTCTCGCCTAAACTGATCTCACGCAATGAACAAGCCATACAAAATTATTGGCACACTGCCGCAGATCAAAGACCCGTTGTTGGTCGTGATGATGACTGGCTGGATAGATACAAGTTCCGCCGCCGCCAACGCCATTGAACTGATCACCAAAGAGACAAGCGCAGTCAAGATCATCGACTTTGACATCGACACGTTTGTTGACTTCCGCGCTCGCCGCCCAATCATGGAGCTTCGCGAGGGTGTCAATACAAAACTCGTCTGGTCAACTCCAGAGATTTCACTTGGTCGCGATATCAACGACAAAGACATCTTGCTTCTCACTGGCCCCGAGCCCGACACACATTGGAACTTGTTCGCCGAAACAATCGCCGACATCAGCGTGCAATTTGGCGTGCGCCGAATGATCGGCATCGGTGCGTATCCGTTCGCAACACCACACACGCGTGCTGTTTATATTTCATGCACTTCGCCAGACAAAGATCTTGTTGCAAGTTTGCCTTATCTCAAGAGTTCGGTCGATGTACCTGCTGGCATGGCGGCCGCAGTCGAGCATGCACTGCACAACCGCAAACTTCAGGCACTCAGTTTGTGGGCCCGCGTGCCGCACTATGTCGCTTCAATGCCTTACCCTGCGGCTTCAGCGGCGCTGCTCTCAGCGCTCTGCGACACCGGCGGCGTCTCGCTCGATGTTTCTTCGATGCGCGAACAAGCCAAAACGCAACGTGAGCGCCTCGATCTACTGATCGCCGGCAACAACGATCACGCGCAGATGCTCACCCAACTTGAGCAAAGTTTCGATGAGCAAATCGCTAACGGCACGACTGAAATTAATTTTGGTGGACCAATTCCGAGCGGTGACGAAATCGCCGCAGAGTTCGAAAAGTATCTCCGCGAGCGTTAGAAGTTAACTCGCACGAGCTAAGCCGTGCAGCCAAGATTGCACGTTCACACCGAGAGCATTGACGTCATAGCCGCCCTCTTGTAAAACAACTGTGGGCAAACCCAATGCACCCACAAGCGCGCCGCATCGGTCGTATCCCGGGGTCGTCAACGCCAAATCGCTAATTGGATCTGTAATAAACGTGTCAAGACCAAGCGAAACGATAATCATTGACGGCCCAAACTTCTTGATGCTTTCGCAGGCTCGCTCGAGAGACTTCATATACGAATCATCATCTGTGCGTGCAGCAAGTGGAACATTCAGCGTTGAACCGCGACCCTTGCCTGAACCAACTTCATCTATGTAGCCAGTGAAATACGGGTAGGCCCGCGCAGGGTCACCATGCAGCGAAACAAATTGCACATCGTCGCGTTCATAGAAAATTTGTTGTGTGCCATTGCCGTGGTGATAATCAACGTCAAGCACGGTCACCTTCGTGCCAGTTGTGCTCGCCACATGATGGGCCGCGATCGCCGCATTGTTGAAAAAGCAATATCCGCCATACAAGTCAGTAGTCGCGTGATGGCCGGGTGGTCGACACAAGCCATAACTATTTTTTGCTCCGTCCAAAACAATTTTGGTGGCACTCATCGCTACATCGACTGCGCCGCGTGCCGCTTCGTAGGTACCGACAGTCAATGGTGTTGTTGTCTCAAAACACCACCAACCCAACTTGCCGTTGACCGATTCTGGTTCGACACGGTCGCCCATGCTCTTACGCAGATTTGATTTAAAAAACATATCTGGCACGACTTCACGAACTTGTTTTACGTCCCGCTGATAATCAGCCCAAGCAGTCGAGAGAAACTTCAACAACCCCGGGTTATGAATCTTGGTAATCGGCTCTGTGCCCCATGCGGTTGGTGAAACAAAATCAAAAGCCTTATCAGCAGCCAAAGTCTCACGAATCTTCTCGGCACGACCAGTGTGTTCAAAAGGCGAATGCGCCGTTGAACTTTCAATTTCGACTTCGGGATTATGCAACAAGTGTGATGCCGAATAAACAACTTTCATAAAACCCCGATTTCTTTGACGATTTCTTTTATGAAAAGTCTAAAGCACCTCTGATTGAGCGCTTCAACTCGGCTACACCTGGGGTTGTCGCCACGATCTCTACTGCGTCCCACAATTTGACTGCCTGCTCACCGCGCGGAATTTTAGAAATAACTGGCCCAAAGAAACTTCCTTCGTTCGGTGTGCCGGGTTTAAAAGTCAGAATCGGTGTGCCAACATCTTTACCAGTTCGTGAGAGCGCCGTTTCGGTCTCGAAACGCACTAATGGTGTGTGAGTTTCATCTTCAAAAGAATTTGCCCACTCGGTTGGCAGCGAATATTCACTCAGCACCGAAGTCAAAAACTTGTGCGGATCAGTATCGAGACCCTCTCGTCTTTTCTGTGTATGTATCGTCGTGCCGATCGCTGTGTAAAACTTGGCGACTGCATCGTTTCCGCCCGCAGCGCGAGCCGCACTTGCGACGCGCAAAGCCTTTAATCCAAAACCATGAATCATTGGGTGATAAACATCGTTGGCCTCATAGCCACGCTCTTCGTTGATAACTAGAAGCGAAACAAACTTCCAAGAGATTTCGTACTTACGAAGACCTGAAACTTCAGTAGCCCAACGCGAGGTCACCCACGCCCACGGGCAACCCGGATCAAAGAAAAATTCTAAATCTGCCATTCGGACAGATTAGGCGATTCAGACTCGCTCAACCTCTTTAAGGTCGTATGTTTCAATTGTGTCGCCTGGCTTCAGGTCTTGGAAGTCGGTCAAACTCAAGCCGCATTCAAAACCTTCGCGTACTTCTTTGACGTCGTCTTTGAATCGGCGCAACGTATTGATGTTGCCCTTCCAAATGATTGTTCCTTCGCGCAAGAAGCGCACTCGCGAACCACGAGTGATAACACCAGACACAACCGAGCATCCTGCAACCGCGCCAACCTTTGGCGCCTTGAAGATTTCGCGCACTTCGGCTTCGCCAGTGACAACTTCGACAAATTCTGGCGCGAGCATGCCCTTCATTGCCTTTTCGATATCTTCCAAGAGTTTGTAAATGATTTCGTATGTACGAATCTCTACGTTCTCTTTTTCGGCGAGTTCACGAATCTTTCGATCTGGGCGAACATTAAAGCCAATCAACGTTGCGTTCGTCGCTGCTGCCAACGAGATGTCGTTCTCGGTAATCGTGCCCACACCGCGATGCACGAATGCTGCACGCACATCGTCGCGCTCAAGTTTGCGCAAACTCTCGGTGACCGCTTCAAGCGAACCGTGCACATCGGCTTTGACGATCACGTTCAAAGTTGCAATTTCGCCAGCTTGAATCTGGGTGAAAATATCTTCGAGTTTCACACCACGTTGAACACGGGCGTCGCCGCGTTGGTTCATCGCGCGATATCGCTGCTCGCGTGCACCAGCAACTGTTCGCGCTGTGCGCTCATCTGGTGCCGATCTAAATTCTTCGCCGGCACCTGGCACTGCTGACAGACCCAAAACTTGCACAGGCGCAGATGGCCCAACTTCTTTAACTTGCTCGCCACGATCATTGATCAGCGCACGAACTTTGCCCCATGCGGCACCGGCGACGATTGGGTCGCCAACTTTTAGCGTTCCTTTGTCGACCAAAACTGTCGCCACTGGTCCACGACCAATGTCAAGTTGCGCTTCAAGCACGACACCCTTGGCACGACCCGTTGGGTTGGCTGTTAATTCTTCGATTTCGGCAACGACATTGAGTTGTTCAAGCAAGTCGTCGATACCCAAACCACTTTGGGCTGACATCTCAACAACAATCGTGTCGCCACCCCAGGCTTCTGGCGTAAGTTGCTGCTCAGCCAAACCTGCGAGCACTCGTTGCACATCGGCATTTTGCTTGTCGATCTTGTTAAGCGCCACAACGATCGGCACGTCAGCCACACGAGCGTGATTGATCGCTTCGATTGTTTGTGGCATCACACCGTCGTCAGCAGCCACGACCAAAACGACAATGTCTGTTACGCCAGCACCTCGCGCACGCATCTTGGTGAAAGCCGCGTGACCTGGTGTGTCAATAAATGTAATTCGCTTGCCATCTTTTTCGATTTGATATGCGCCGATGTGCTGAGTAATGCCACCAGCCTCGCCCGACACGACATTTGCGTTGCGAATCTTGTCAAGCAAAGTTGTTTTGCCGTGGTCAACGTGACCCATGATCGTGATGATCGGTGGTCGCACTGCTTGCAACTCTGGATCATCATCGTCTGAGTCATCAAACATTGCTTGCAACTCAAGCTCTTCTTGTTGGCCTGGGTCAACAAGCAAAATCTCTGCACCAATTTCAAGCGCGAACAATTCCATTTGTTCGTCGACGAGTGTCATTGTTGCTGTCACCATTTCGCCGTGCTCAAGCAAGAATCGCACGACATCTGCTGCTGTGCGATTTAACTTCGGTGCGAACTCTTGTGATGAACAACCCCGCTCGATTACAACGATGCCCTCAGGCACTGGTGACGCACTCGGTGTGTAACTAGTTGGTACTTGTGGTAACTGCTCTTCAAACTCTTGACGACGACGTGCACGAGTCTTTTTTCGCGGACCTCTTCGTTGACCCGCACCTGGTCCACGACCTGCACCCGGACGACCGCCCGGACCTGTTGGACTGCTGCGACCAAGCGCCGTACCACGACCACCAGTTGGTGCTCCTGGTCGACCGCCTACACCTGGGCCTCGACCCGGCGCGCCACGATCTGGTGTTGTGCGACCGCCCGAACCTGCCGGACCACGTCCAAGTTGCGATGCAGGAATTCGACCGGTGCGTGCATTTGTCGATGGCGAAGAGCTGCGTTGCGGCGGACGATTGTTAAACGGCGGTCGAGTTACGCCACCTTCTGGTCGACGCGCAACTGGTGGCGGCGGAATCGGACGCGACGAACCCGGCGGTGGCGGAATCGGACGCGCACCTGGTGTTGCAGGTCGCGCCGGCTGACTTGGGTTTGCACTTGGTGTCGGCTGACTTGGGTTTGCACTTGGCGTCGTGGTGCGAGCGGCCGGTGCCTGAGGTTGCGCAACCGGACGAACCGGTTCTGGTTGCAAAGGTTGAATTTGTCGCACTGGCGCAGTCGGCGCAGTTGGTGAACTCATCGAAGGTGCACCAGGTCGGTTTGGCTGCGCGGATGAAACTACGCGACTCCCCGCACCATCACTCTCGCGCGGCGCCACAGGCACACTCGGCGCAACTTGAGCTTGCTCCTCAACAGACGTTGTCTCGACTTCTTCAGCGGCAGTACTTTCTCCGGCAACTGTCTTTGCGCCGGCAACTTTTTTCGCTGCAGTTTTCTTAGAGCCGGCGACTTTTTTAGCGCCTGCAACTTTCTTTGTGCCAGCAACTTTTTTCGCCGCCGCTTTTTTCACTGGTTTGTCAGAAATTTCTGCTGGTTGCTCGTCGCGAATCAGCCCTTCGCGTTCGGCGCGCGCACGAATGCGATCTGCCTGTGCATCAATAACTGTCGACGACGGACCTTTTACGCCAATGCCAAGTTTTCCGCTGAGGTCAATGACCTCAGCGTTGGTCATTCCGAGTTCTTTTGCGATCTCGTGAACACGTTTGGCTTTTGGCAAAGTGTTTAGCCCTTCGACTCTTCAGTTGTGGCGCCTGCTTGTGCAGCAACTTGCTCTTGGCTCAAGATCGAACCATCGGCAGCGTGCCATTCCATCGCACCAGTCTCAACATTTGTCTTCCATTCGCCTTCGGCATACATCGTGTCGCCACTGACAGCAGCAGCAGGTCGACGCACAACAGCGTTTCCTTCTGCAGCAACTTCAGACTCGCTCTTAATGTCGATGCGCACACCTGTAAGACGAGCAGCAAGTGTTGCGTTCACGCCCATCTTGCCAATTGCCAATGACAATTGAAAGTCGGGCACGATTACGTCGGCTTGTGTTTCGTCGGCGCTCAATCGCACTTCAGTAACTTTCGCTGGTGACATCGCCTTAGCAATGAAATCGCGCTTGTCTTCACTGAACGGAATGATGTCTACTTTTTCGCCACGAAGTTCGTTAACGACCATGCGCACTCGTCCGCCACGTGCACCTACACATGCACCAACCGGGTCAATTGCTTTGTCGTTTGACCAAACAGCGATCTTTGTGCGTTGTCCCGGTTCACGAGCGCATGATTTGATCTCAACAATGCGGTCTGCAATCTCAGGCACTTCCATTTCGAACAAGCGCATGATCAAACCAGGGTGCGTGCGACTCACAACAATCTGTGGGCCCTTTGGTGTGCGACGCACTTCAACGATGTATGCCTTCAAACGAGCGTTCGGCTCGCGAGTTTCGCCAAGAACTTGCTCGGCTTGTGGCAACAACGCTTCAACACGACCAAGGTCGAGCAATGTGTAGCGCGTATCTGTCTTTTGCACGGCTCCAGAGACGATGTCGCCTTCGCGGTTTGCGTACTCTTCGAACTTTCGCTCGCGTTCTACTTCGCGAATTCGCTGACCCATCACTTGACGGAAGGTAACCGCAGCAATTCGACCCAACTCATCTTTTTTCGGCGTGTCGTCGCGCTCGTTGATCCAGTTGCCGTCATCATCTACGTCGTATGCCGTGAATGTGATGTCCATGTTGTCTGGGTTGACGCCAACGATTACCTCGTCGGCCGCATTCGGACGCTTCTTGTATGCCGTCGCAAGTGCTTCGACGAGCACTTGCAAGAGTGCGTCGATTGTTAGTCCTCGGTCTGCTGCGAGCATGCGCAGCGCTTCTGACATGTCCATGTTGCTCATGATGCTTTCGCCTCCGTTGTATTAACGACTTTTTTCTTCGAGTGACGTGCTTCTTCTTTCGAAGTTGTCTTCCACTCAAAAACTGTTCGTGCGCGATCAATCGCCACGTAATTAACTTTCACTTCAACACCGTCTGAATTGCGCACGGTGATCTCGCGCTCGTCTGCAGCCACAAGCACACCTTGCACTCGACGCTCACCTGTCGTCTCGTGTGGCGCCGTCAATCGCACGCTCACAACTTTGTTTAGCTCTCGCATGTAATGTCGCGGCAAACGCAAGTTGCGCTCAAGACCCGGGCTCGTCACTTCAAGTGTGTAGCGACCTGGCACCGGCTCTGAATGATCAAATTCGCGCGAGACAAGTCGAGTCAACAAACCGATTTTCTCAAGATCAACACCAGCAGGTTGACCGTTTTCGCCGACCAGGCCCGCTTTTGAATCGACCACAACGCGCACAACGCCGCTCACAAATTCGAGGTCGTAGAGATCAAGGCCGAGATCGCTGACGATTGGCGTAACAAGTTCGCCGATACGCGTAACTACCGCGCTCTCTCCGGCGCTCGTACCTAGTTTCTCAGCCATCAGTTGTCTCTCCTTTCTCTATAAATCGCTACCAAATGCCCATTTTGACCAACCAAAACACGACCCGATAGAGAACAAAAGGCGTGGGCCTAAACCCACGCCTCCGGTTCTTAGAACTTTAAAGGTCATCTCAAGTATAGAGGCTTTAGTAAAGTTTTCGTGAGGCGCTATCCCGTGCGCACGAGAGGTAAGACCCTGTGATTTTGCGTATGTCGTCAATGTTTTTGCGGACATTACGCGACGATCCAGTTGATGCCGAAGTGCCAAGTCATCGGCTTTTAGTTCGTGCGGGATACATACGACGCGCCGCGCCAGGTGGCTACACATGGTTACCTCTTGGTTTGCGCACACTAAATCGCGTCGAAACAATCATCCGCGAAGAAATGGATGCGATCGGCGCACAAGAAGTGCACTTCCCCGCAATGTTGCCGCGCGAACCTTACGAAGTCACAGGTCGATGGACAGACTACGGTCCGAATTTGTTTCGTCTTCAAGATCGTCGAGGCGTCGACTATTTGCTCGGCCCAACTCACGAAGAAATGTTCACGCTATTAGTCAAAGATCTCTACAGCAGTTACAAAGATCTGCCGTTGTGGCTTTACCAAATTCAAACCAAGTTTCGCGACGAGGCTCGCCCGCGCGCAGGTTTGTTGCGCGGTCGCGAATTCTTGATGAAAGACTCTTACAGTTTCGACATCGACGACGAAGGTCTGCAACGCAGCTACGACGCACATCGTTCGGCATACTTGCGCACGTTCGAGCGACTCGGTTTACCGTTCGCCGTCGTCTCGGCGATGTCTGGCGCAATGGGTGGCTCTGCATCTGAAGAGTTCTTGTTTCCGTGCGAGTCAGGCGAAGACACTTTCGTCAGTTGCACAAAATGCGACTACGCAGCCAACACCGAAGCAGTTCGCGTCGGCGAGCCAGCAAAAATTGATTTCGCAAATATCCCG
>CANKZL010000018.1 GCA_947488385.1 Acidimicrobiaceae bacterium
ATTGCCGTGGGTCGGGCGACCAATCAGCCAGCACTTGCAGACGACACGGGTTTAGAAGTTGATGCACTGAACGGCCAGCCCGGTGTGTTTACGGCACGATTTGCCGGCCCTGGTGCCACAGATGAACAAAATCGACGCAAACTTCTTGATGCACTTGATCAAAACAGCAACCGGTCGGCAAGATTTCGAACGGTGATTTTGCTGTTGTGGCCAGACGGTAAAGAAATTATCTGCGAAGGTGTCTGCGAGGGATCAATTGCGCCCGAACAACGCGGTGATCGCGGTTTTGGTTATGACTCGGTATTCGTGCCCGCTGCTGGTGACGGTCGAACCTTTGCCCAAATGTCAGTTGAAGAAAAACATCAGTATTCGCACCGTGCAATTGCTTTTCGTTTGCTGGCTAAGCGTCTTGGCGAATTACCAGCCCCGTAAGTCAATTTGCCAAGTATCGATTAGTTCTTCACCACGAACAATGTGGGCGACACTGTGCATCGCCATTGTTGGGTCGATATGAGCCGGGATTACGCGAAGTTTTTCACCCACTTTGACTTTTTGTTTTGCAATATCTTTTTTCGGTTTAAGTGTCGTGTGTTCATCTGAGCAAAAGAGAACATCGAAGCCATCTACGGTTGGATTGCCATGGTCCATACCGAGTGATTTCAGGCCAACGTCGATCACGAGCCATTGCGGGTTGGCAGAAATTATGGTGCCCAAAACAAAACAACTTTGCACGAATGGCAATTCGAGTTTCGCGTAGTGCGTATCCATTAGCGCATACGAACCAGCTTGAAGTTCGTTGATGCATGTGTCGTCGTGCATGTCGAATGTGCCGGTGCCGCCCGCCGAGATGATTTCGCCCCCCACATCGCTTGCGGCGCGCGCGAGCAATTGCATTGACTCTGCGACTTTTTGCTTTCGGTTGTCATGGCCGTCAACCATCATCAAGTGACCTTCGTAGCCCATAACGCCACGAACTGTTAACCCAGATTTTCTCGCGCTATCGGCGAGCCGGCCGGCAAGTTCTGGCGCGATGCCACAACGAGGCAGACCAACATTGACATCGATCAATACATCGCGCAGACCTGCCCGAGTAGTTGCATCGATAGTTTCTTGTGAGTCAACGGCGATGGTGACGCGAACATTTTCTGCAATCTGTGCAAGTTTTTTTAAACGTTCGATGTCGACTACTTCGTTGGCCAGCAAAAAGTCTTCGCCAACTCCGGCTGCGGCCATACCGATAATTTCGCGAGGAGTTGCACAGGTAAAAGTCTTGTGGCCGTAATGCTGTTGCAGTTGTGCGATGCCCGTGCACTTGTGGGCCTTTGTGTGCGGTCGTAATTTTTCGGCTGGATGGCGAAGTGACATCGTTCGCATGTTCTTGTTCATGGCGTCGAGGTCGACGAGAAGTGCGGGGGTTGCGAGTTGCTCGGTTGTGTGCGCGTCCATATTTTGTGCCGACGGAGAGACTCGAACTCTCACTGGCGGCGTCCTAAGCGCCGTGCCTCTGCCATTGGGCTACGTCGGCTTGCGTATGCCTTGCGCCCGTAAGAGTAGTGCTTCGTAATGATTATTTGACATAATGTAAACCTTGACTTCAATAACTGCACAGCATCAGGGCTCAAAAGGACAACTTGACTCTGCTGCTTTGGCTGGACAACTTGGCCTGGCCGACACGATCGTTGATCAGCAGGCTCTTGAAAATAGTGTCGCGCTCTGCGCCAAGAACAAAGTTGTGCTTCCGACATTTGCCCAGTTGGCAGACCCTTCAAAAATTGATGCGAGTTACGCCAAGGGTGTCGACAAAAACGCCGCTGATGCTCGCAACTTGTTTCGCGTGCATTGGTACAACAACATGCAGGGCGAGCGTGTGTCGGTGCCAGATCATGTCGTATTACCAAGTTCGTTGACGGGCATTGATAGCCCGATCATTGTTATGTTCGGCGATCGCTTTCCGATGATTACTGCGCACAAAGTTTTGGCAGCATATTCGTGCTTGGCGCCAAGAGTCATAACTGGTCAGTTTGATCCGAGTCGTCACCGTGCGGTTTGGCCGTCAACGGGCAACTACGCCCGCGGTGGAGTGGCGATCAGTCGAATCATGGGTTCGCGTGGCGTTGCTGTTTTGCCGGCCGGAATGTCGCAAGAAAGATTTGACTGGCTCGACAAATGGGTGAGCGACCCGAGCGACATTGTGCGCACTCCGGGAACCGAGAGCAACGTCAAAGAAATTTATGACGCATGCAACGAGATGGAGCTTGACCCGAAGAATTTTATTTTCAACCAATTCTGCGAGTTCGGCAATCATGCTGGCCACTACGAAGTTACGGGGCGAGCATTATCAAGTGTTTTTGAATTTGTAAATAAAAGTGTTGGCGGCAAGTTGCGCTTGGCTGCATTCACTTCGGCCACCGGCTCGGCAGGCACGATTGGTGCGGGCGATCGTCTCAAAGATGACTACGGAACAAAAATTGTCGCTGTTGAAGCTCTTGAATGCCCGACGATGTTGGAGAACGGCTTTGGCGAGCACAACATTCAAGGAATTGGCGACAAGCACATACCTTTGATTCATAACGTGATGAACACCGACGTTGTTGTCGGCGTTTCAGACCGAGCGACAGACGAGTTGGACGTGATGTTCAACACTGATGCCGGCTGTCGATACTTGGCCGAGCGCAAGGGTGTGCCGGTGGAAATCGTCGAGACGTTGAAGCATTTTGGTTTCTCGGCGATTTGCAACGTGATTGCGGCAATCAAGACGGCGAAATTGCTCGGACTGGGTGAGAACGATGCTTTGATCACGATCGCAACCGACGGTGCCGATTTGTATCCAAGTGAGCGCGTAAAAACTATGACGCGACGCTTCAACGATTCATTTGGCGAGATGGACGCGGCAGAAGTTTTTGCTGAGCACCTCGGCATGGTCGGCACAGACGCGATGATTGACTGCACCGAGCGCGACCGCACCCGAATTTTTAATCTCGGTTACTACACATGGGTTGAACAACAAGGAACGCCATTGGCTGTGTTTGAAGCCCGCAGGTCGCAGTCGTTTTGGCGCGATTTGCGAAAGTATTTGCCCGTGTGGGACGAACTCATCGGCGAGTTCAACCGTAGAGTCGCCGCTAAAAAATAGCCAAGATGCAGCCAGCACCAGTTGTAACTGGTTGGCGTTGCTCAGCCTGTGGAACGCGGGTTGCAATCAGCGAGATATTTTCTTGGCGTTGTCCAAACTCGAGTGACGTAGATCGGCATCATGTTCTTGAATTAGAAAATTCAATTGCACCGCTACGGAGCACAGGTGATGCGAATCCATACGTTGGGTTTCAGCGTTATTTGGCTTGGGATGCGTTTGCTGCGACTCTCGGACTCGATTTCGAAGCCCGAACAAAAATAATTCGCGAACTTGACGACGCAGTTTCGGCAGTTGCCGGCACCGGTTTTCGTACGACACCGTTTACGCGACACGATGCACTGAGCGACGAACTGGGCTTTAGTCAACAAGGCGGTGTGTGGATAAAAGACGAGACGCACAATGTTGCCGGCTCGCAAAAAGCTCGACATCTATTCAGTGAACTGCTGCACTTGATTGCAGTCGAAAAAGTCGGACGTGCACCATGGAAGCACCCGAGCGAACGACCAGCACTGGCGATTGCATCATGTGGCAATGCGGCGATTGCGGCGAGCACTCTTGCTCGTGCAGTGAATTGGCCGATTCAAGTTTTTGTTCCACAAAGCGCAGACGAAGCGACGCTTAAAATTTTAAGTTCGTTGCAGGCGAATGCTGTGCTGTGTCAACGTATCGCGACAGATCCTGCGGGGGACCCTTGCGTATTTCGCTTTCGTGAGGCAATCGCTGCTGGTTCAATTCCGTTTGGAGTGCAAGGCCCCGAGAACGCATGGTGTCTAGATGGTGGTCGCACGATTGGTTGGGAGATGGCGGTGGTTGCCGAAAATTTGCCTGGCTCGTTGATGAGTCGAATGTTTGTGCAGGCGGGTGGTGGTGCCTTCGTCGCGTGTGCCGCCGCAGGGTTTTTTGCTGGTGCCACAAAACCAAAAGTGCATGCCGTGCAAACACAGGGCTGTGCTCCACTTGCTCGGGCTTTCAAGATTGCCCAGAGTTCGGGCGGGGCACGCAATGCCGGGGATCGTTGGACGCAATGTATGTGGCCATGGGAGAGCACACCGGTTTCACTTGCCGATGGAATTTTGGACGACGAAACTTACGACTGGATCGGTGCGTGCAACGCAATGGCCGATAGCGACGGGTATCCAGTTGTGGCGACAGAAGCGCAAGTGCACGAAAGTTATGCGCTTGCACATCGTGTGACAAATATTGACGTCAGCCCGACTGGTGCCGCAGGACTTGCGGGGCTGTTGGCAATTCGCCAAGAAATTGCCGATGATGAGCGTGTGATTGTTATTTTCAGTGGCGTCCGTCGGCAATAGTTAACAACGCACTAGCCTGCAAGGCATGTCAAATATTCTTCCAGTAGCCCTTGAAGGCGGTTTCGACTCACGTAGCGATATTTTTGTGCGGTTGCTCAAGAGTCGTGTTGTAATGCTCGGCACCGATGTCAACGATGACATTGCAAACCAAGTTTGTGCGCAGTTGTTGTTTCTTGAAGGCGAAGATCCAAAAGCAGATATCTGGCTATATATAAATAGTCCTGGTGGTTCTGTCACCGCCGGAATGGCGATTTACGACACGATGCAATTTGTGTCTTGCGATGTTGCAACCGTCTGTTTGGGTTTGGCCGCTTCAATGGGTCAGTTTTTGTTGACTGCTGGTGCAGCGGGCAAACGATATTCACTACCGAACGCACGCATCATGATGCACCAACCACTCGCTGGTTTGCGTGGTCAAGCTTCAGACATCGCGATTCAAGCAGAGCAACTTGCATACACCAAGTTGAGCATGGCCAAACTTACGGCGCATCACTCGGGACGCAAGCTCGAAGAAATTCAAGCCGACTCTGAGCGCGATCGTTGGTTCACAGCCGAGCAAGCCCGTGATTACGGTTTGGCTGACAAAGTAATTGTCAAGCGCGGAGAAATTCGCTAATACTTTTTCTGGCTTGCGAGCCAGAGTTGTGTTTTAATTTTTAGCCGCTTGGCCCGACGTTGAGTCCGGTCGAGATATCTACGCCACACGTTTCAAGAATCCACTTTGCGGCGGCATCGGCGGCTTTTTGTGTCGAATACGACATGTCGACGACGGCTTGCACGCTTTCAGAATCTGCCGCGTTCATGCGCGAAGCGAGAGTGAGAAGTTCGGTTAACGACTTCCAGTCGGCTTCAATCGCCAGAGGTGCAACTTTGCCGAGCCGTTTGTATCGATCCAGCATCGACGAAACTTCGGCCTGTGTTGCATTGGGCTGGGTGATGCCCGGGAGTTCTTTTGCAAGTTGACGACAAAAGTTTGTGGCCGTTCGCGGGGTCTCTGAGCATGAAACTGTGAAGAGTGCGAGAACGCCGACCGTCGCAGCGGTGATGAAAGTGCGTCTTGTGCGTTGAGCCAAGTTGCTGGTGCGTCGTACACATTGGCCGAACCAGCTAGTCAGAGAAATTTGATCAAAAGCCATCGCGCTCAAGTATCTCAGGTTGGTTAATCAATTTGGCGTCATGTTGATTGTCGGCAAATAAAAACGTCATCTACGGATAACTACCAAAGGAAACAAAAGTGTTTGCATCAGTTCGGTCTGCGACATTGCTGGGAGTGCGTGGTTCGCGCGTAGACGTCGAAGTTCACGCAGGCATCGGGTTGCCAGGCTTCACAGTGGTTGGTCAACCTGATGAAGTTTGTCGTGAGAGTCGCGATCGTGTGCGGGCGGCACTTTTGTCGTGCGGTCTGCCATGGCCAACGCGAAGAGTAACGGTGAATCTTGCACCAACTGGTGATCGAAAGTCTGGTGCGTGTTTAGATTTGGCGATCGCTATTGGGCTGCTCGCTGCACAAGAAGTAGTAGCCATTGATGCACTTGCAAATTTTGCGTTTGTCGCCGAGTTAGGCCTAGACGGTTCGTTGCGACCCGTCCGCGGGGCAACACCATTGGTATTGGCGCTCACTGATCGCACGGCAGTTGTTGCGCCCGAAAACTTGGCTGAGGCCAGTGCTGCAACAACCGCTCAGGTTTACAGTGCGAAAAATTTGCTCGACGTAGTTGAGTGTTTATCTGGGACCGCCGATTGGCAATGTTCGAAAAACCTTGTTTGTGATTTCGGGGCAAATGCAATTGCGCTAAACAGTCGAGACTTAGCCGATGTGCAAGGTCAACCAGTCGCGCGGCGCGCACTTGAGATTGCTGCGGCGGGTGCGCATCACTTGTTGTTGGTTGGTCCGCCTGGTGCAGGCAAAACAATGTTGGCTGAGCGACTTGTGGGTTTATTGCCGCCTCTGACCGATGATGAGGCGATTTCAACAACGATGGTGCATTCGTCGGTGCAACTTGAATCACCAAACGCCGGACTGATTCGACGTGCGCCGTATCGTGCGCCACACCACTCGTCGTCGATGGTGTCGATGGTTGGCGGTGGCACGGCGTTGATGCGACCTGGTGAAATTTCTTTGGCAAGCAATGGTGTGTTGTTCTTAGATGAGTTGGGCGAGTTTGCACCGTCTGTTTTAGATGCGTTGCGTCAGCCACTCGAACAAGGCATTGTGCGCCTGGCGCGAGCCAGAACAAGTGTGGTGATGCCAGCGAAATTTTTGTTGGTGGCGGCAACTAATCCTTGTCCATGTGGCGAAGGTACGCCAGGGGTTTGCACATGCGACGACGCGGCGCGTGCCAGATACTTGCGAAGGTTTTCTGGACCACTACTCGATCGGTTTGATTTGCGCGTGGCGGTGTCGCGCCCAAATACGAACGAATTACTCAGCCCCGAACGCGGCGAGTCGACAAGCGAGGTTGCCAAGCGAGTGGCGATTGCGCGACAGATTGCATTCGCAAGATTCAAGTGCGCCAATTCGGCGTTGACCCGCGAACAACTAGATGCAGTCGCACCTTTGTCAAAAAAAGCCGAGCAACGCTTGCGTCGAGAGCTTGAGGCTGGTCACCTAACTGGTCGGGGATATCACCGCGTGCGGCGGGTGGCGCGCACGATTGCTGATTTGAACGGAGCGCCCGAAGTTGTAGATGAAGCGCACTTAAATTTGGCGCTGATGATGCGAGTTGACTTGGCGTCGGGTCTGCGCTCGCGTGAACTTGTTTTCTAGCCATGAGTTCAATTCTGAGCAATGAACAATTAGCCGCCGCATCGCTGTCGGCATTGCCAAAAATTGGACCAAAGAGACTGACAACAATATTGAAATATCACGATCCACAAACGGCGTGGGCAGTTATCCAAGGTCGAGCCAAGCCCCACGTTGTTGTCGCGGCCTTGATGCAAGAAAATGGGCTGGGCCAGATGTGGCGCGCGAATGCAACCCTGAGTTTGCAAGAACAGATTTTGGGGCGATGTAAAAAAGCGAGCATTCATGTGGCTCTTATCGGCGAAGAGAATTATCCGCGATGTTTGACGAACGATATATCGCCACCTGCAGTGCTGTTTTATCAAGGAGATTTGCAGGCTCTGGCGACCAGGCGCGTGGGCATGATTGGCACCCGAAGCGCAACAGCATCGGGTCGTTACATGACTTCACACTTGGCATTTGAGTTGGCGATGAATGGTGTTTGTGTTATTTCAGGTTTAGCGCGGGGTATAGATGCTTGGGCTCATCATGGGGTGTTGCGCGCACGCGAAAAGAAATCAGCGTCAGCGATGGCGGCTGCGCCCGTAGGCGTTGTTGCGTCGGGCCTTGACTATGTTTATCCAAAAGAACACGCAGACTTGTGGCGAAACGTTGCCCAAGCTGGTGCGCTGGTCAGTGAGTCACCACCAGGTGCGCCACCCGAGGCGTTTCGATTTCCGTTGCGCAACAGAATTTTGGCAGCGCTGAGCGAAGTATTGGTTGTTGTTGAAAGCAAAGATCGAGGTGGGTCGATGATCACAGTTGACGAAGCGCAAAAGCGCGACATCACTGTGCTGGCTGTGCCCGGGTCACCACGAAATATTGCTTCAGCGGGCACGAATATGTTGGTGCAACAAGGTTGCTTGCCAGTTGTAAACGTCGACGACATTTTGGTGGCGCTCGGTCTAGATAATCGCAGGGCTAACGACAATTCATTTGATCCGCGTCCAAGACTTGCTGAGAGTGACGCACATGTTGTGGCAATGATGGTTGGCGCGCCGTTCACGTTAGATGAATTCGTCATTCGCACTGGGGTGCCGTTGTTAGAGGCTGCTATTTGTCTTGGTCGGCTAGAGGCACTTGGTTGGGTGATCAATAACTCTGGCTGGTGGGAAGTGATTGAATTCGGGCAGCGATACAGCTAAAGAGATACCGTTATGACTGCTATGGCGGCGGGGTGGAATATTGACGACTTCATTGGGTCGATGACGGCTGCCTCACCGCACACGACGAGCGCATATGCGAGCGATGTAAAGCAGTTTGCAGACTGGGTGGCGCGCCAAAAAATTAACTCGCCAAAAAATGTGACTCGCGAGATGGTGCGACAGTATCTGAGCTTCTTGACGACTAACCGCCAAGCAAAGCGAAGCGTGACACGAAAATTGGCCGCGATACGAAGGTACTTTGCGTGGCTCGTGCGCAATAAAACCATTAAGGCTGATCCGACAACTGGTGTGCGCACGCCGTCTGGCACAGGTCGATTGCCAAAAGTTTTAACCAAAGAGCAGTTGAATGCGTTGTTGACATGTAACGACCCCGAGGTGCCAGAGTGGAAGTCGACACGCGACACGGCAGTAATTGAACTGCTTTATGGCAGCGGGCTTCGTGTCAGCGAGCTGTGCTCGCTAGATATCGACAGCATCGACGCGCGAAACAACACGGTCATTGTTATGGGTAAGGGCTCTAAAGAGCGACGAATACCTGTAAGTGAGCCAAGTATTGGTGCAGTCAAGATTTGGTTGAAGTGTCGCAGTGAAGTGACTGAAAAAAAGAGTGAAGCAGTGGCGTTGTTCTTGAACGCACGAGGCGGTCGTCTTGCTCCACGCGATGTGCGAAGAATTATTGATGAGCGTGCGCTGACGCCGACTCATCCGCATGCTCTGCGCCATACTTTTGCCACACATTTGTTGGATAACGGCGCCGACTTGCGGGCAGTACAAGAGTTGCTCGGCCATTCGGACGTCGCAACAACTCAGCGATACACCCAAGTCAGCAAAGAGCGTCTCAAATCTGCGTACGGCGCATCGCACCCACGAGCATGAACGCACTACCTGTTCGTCTGACAATTGATCAAGCGTGGGAGAAGTGGCACGGCAACAAAGACCCTCTCGCTCGCGAGTGGCTGGTGGTTCACTACGCATCGCTTGTCAAGTTTGTTGCCGGTCGACTCGCAGCCGGTTTGCCCAAGCGTGTTGAAATTGGTGACTTGGTTAGTTCGGGAGTGTTCGGTTTGATGAATGCCATCGATCGATTTGATCCGGCATTGGGTTTCAAGTTTGAAACTTATGCGATACCGAGAATCAGAGGCGCAATTTTGGATAGTTTGCGATCGCTCGATTGGGTTCCGCGCAGTGTTCGATCTAAGGCTCGAACAGTTGAGAACGCAATTTCAGATCTTGAGCACGAATTAAAACGCGCACCAACCGATGAAGAATTAGCAGCAAAATTAAAAATCAATAGCGGCGACCTTGAAAAGTGGTTGACCGAGATCGCCTCAAGTGCGGTTGGTCCGTTAGATCATGTGGTTGCCGACAACACACCTGCGTCTACACATGGCGGTGCTTCATATGTGCCGAGTCCTGACGCAGTTGTTGAAGCGACCGAACTACGCAAGATCATGCGCAGTGAAATAAAGCGACTTCCAGAACGTGAAAGAACGGTGTTGGTTTTGTACTACGAAGAAAATTTGACACTCGGCGAAATCGGTGAAGTGCTTGGCGTCACTGAAAGTCGTG